>NZ_CP197468.1:0-85879 GCF_052180225.1 Arthrobacter sp. KN11-1C
ATCACCCACCACCCCGAAGTCGCCAGCGGCTACGACGGCAAGGTGGCCGCCGAAATGATCGGAGCCAAGTTCGAAGACAGCGACCGCTGGGCGTGGAACCCGCTCCGGGACCACGTCGCCGCGAGCAAGGCACGGCCCGAGATCTCCCTGATCGCGCTCGTCTGCGCCGGGTACGAGAAGACGATCGTCAAGGACTCGTGGCGCTCGGCCAGCGAGCGGCACGCCGACTACCTCGGCCAGCTCGTGGCATGGGGATACACCCCCGCCGAGGTCGAACAGATCATCCTCGACAAGCACACCACCACCGAAACCAGCGAGGAAACAACGGAATAACACCTTGTGCCGGGCGGAACCCCCACCGCCCGGCACAGCCCCCGGCCACTCACCACCCGCAGCCCGGGGACCGTGAAATGTCGGGCGGGCCGCCGCACCAGGGCGAACCAAACGCTGCTGGTCACCAGCGGCGGCCCGCCGTTCAACGCCACCAACAAGCGCGCGGCCCCCGGGTGCCGCGCTGAAGGGAATCCGGCACGTGGCAGTACCGAACCGCCCCGCCTCTGTCGTCGGGAACGAAACAACCAGTTCAGCTAAGCTGAACCCATAAATTTCCTTTTTGCAGAGGGAAAACCCCAGGGGCCGGCACATGCCGGCCCTTGGTTGCTTAACCACCAACCAGCACCCCTGGTCAATGACCGGACATCTGCCACAGATCCAGACCCATCCTTGCCGCCGTCAACAGCAGCGCCGCAGCCGAGATCCAGACGCCGGCGATCTGCCAGGCACTGGCCCGCGGCCGCCGTCCATCCTCCATGCTTCCCCTTCCCCCTCGCCCAGTGGGGAAACCATCCTAGAAGCCAGGAACGACACACAATCGTGCCGCCGTGGCAGCCGGAAGGCGTTGTGCACCCGATACCCACAAGCACACGGGCCAACCAGCCACGGGCTGTGGACAACCGGAGTCCGGCCGTCCACAGAAAAGTCCCGGCGCGCCCCCGGTCCCCGGGCGCGCCGCCAGAGCAATCTCACTTTCGGGGCCCGGCCAGGAGCAGCGAGGACGGGATTCCTCAGATCCTGGCGGGATGATCAGCACGTAGCTGCCAGCCGCCCCACAGTTTCAGTGAGTGGCCGTTTCCACTGCTTCATCTATTTTCTGCGACACGAATCACGGAAAGCACGCACTTGAAGACTAGAGACTTTCTGCGTTCCTTCCGGATCCTGCAAGATGGTCCGGAAACCGGACATCGGTTGGAGCCAGCTCCGGGCGCGCCCGCAGGAGGCGCACCGGATGGCGGAACGAGCGGCCGGACCATGCCACGTCTGCCGAGACTTCCACGACAAACGGTTCCACCAGCGTCAGACGCACCGTGCCCCGTTCCTTGCTGAACCTGTCCAACATCGTCTCGGTGATTTCTTCTGGCCACGGATGATCCCCGCGAGGTGCCCGCAAATACATCGCAAGGGAACTGCCGGCATGCGCCGACAGGGGAGTGGAGCGGCCGACAATCCGCAGCCGCCCACCAACCGGAAGACCAACCACCGCAGCGGTCGGTTGCGCGCGCGGGCCAATAACCGCAGCGCACACGACGTCCACGGACCGGCGGCTCTTCACCTTAATCCACTGCCTCTTGCCGCCCACGTACAGCTGGGAAGCACCCTTGCAAACCAGGCCCTCCAACCCGGCGGCCGTCATCTCCTCGAACCAGGACACCGCCACGTCCCGGTCCCTGGTCACCGGGGAGAGGTTCAACGGGGCAGACCAGTCCCGCGCCAACTCCTCGAGCAGCACACGGCGCTCCGACAACGGCTCCATCCGTGTGTCATGCCCCGCAACAGCAAGCACATCGAACGCCACGAACGAGGCCGGGAGCTCCCGCACCAGCCCGGGCAGTGCCGCCCTGGACGTGACCATGCGCCGCTGCAGCGCATCGAAATCCAGCCTGCCCCCGGACCAGATGACCGCCTCACCGTCGACAACACACCCCGGAGGGATCTGCTCAGCGGCCGCCGCCACGAGATCCGGGAAGTACCTTCCCAAATCTTTGTTTTGCCTGGACATCAAGGACGCTCCGCCTGTGCCCACCAGGCAAACTGCCCTGAACCCGTCCCACTTCATTTCATACAGGCACCCGCCCGGCAACGCACCGGCAGCCGGAACTGTCTCCACGGCCTTCGCTAGAGCCAAGGAGACCGGCGGAACCAACCCGGCCGGCAAACCCTCAAACACCTACACCACAGCGCCTCTCGCGCCGGCGGCAACACCGCCGCTCGTCGGGCCGCAAACATCTCCGCGGCCTCACGGCCACAGCCTAGCCCTCCCGCCAGCGCAAGGGCAGCTGAGAACCGGGACTACCCCATGGACCAAGACTCGATCTCCGGACGCACCACGAACGGATGCATGAGTGCCCTCAGCCGGGACAACACATGCCCAGACGGCAGGGGCCGACACACGTGGGAGGCTCGCCCGGAATTACGGCACGGATCTTCAAGCGCAGGGGGATTCCCAGAGGGCTACTTCGCGCGTTCACCCCAGAGTCCAGGACACCTGTTCACGGGTCCCGAAACCGCGGCCACCAACCCCAAAAGCCTCACAAAATGTTATGCAAAATCCGCGTAAAATAAGGGAAAAACCCCTTGTTTTTCATATGAAAATTGATAAAATTGAGATAGAAAGTCACCCAGACGAACGCAACCAGAACCGATACGAAACGCAGGACTGAAAATGACTTCAACCCCAGCCGAGTACACCATCTACACCAAGCCGGCCTGCCCGAACTGCGACAAGACGAAGGCTTACTTCGAGTCCAAGGGCATCACCTACCAGGCCGTGGATATCACAGAAGTGCCCGCAGCGCTGGAGTACATCACCCAGGAGCTTGGGTACTCCCAGGCGCCCGTCGTCGTGAACAACTCCGATGACGAGGACCACTGGGCAGGGCTGCGCCGCGACAAGCTGGTCCAGGCGGCCATGCACCACAAGGCGGCCTGATGGACACCGAGCGGTTTACTCTCAGCCCCCGCCGGTTCGACCCTGACCGGGACTGGTTCGGAGAAGAAGCCAACCCTTCCAGAACCATCAACGTCCCCTTGATCGACCCCTACCTGGTGGAGCCGGACCCCGCGGCCCCCTGGTACGACACTGTCCAAGACGCCCCTGAAACCGACGCCACCACAATCAACCACGCCCTAAGGAAGGTCCACATAATGGCCGGCGAAACAACCATCACAGTGATCGGAAACCTAACAGCGGACCCAGAACTGAAATTCTCTCCCAGTGGATCCGCCGTCGCGAACTTCACCGTCGCGTCAACGCCGCGTAACTTTGACCGGCAGTCCAATGAGTGGAAGGACGGGGAGACCCTGTTCCTGCGGGCCTCGGTCTGGCGTGAAGCGGCCGAGAATGTCGCGGAATCCCTCACCAAGGGCATGCGTGTCATCGTCTCCGGACGGCTGAAGAGCCGCTCGTACGAGACCAGGGAAGGCGAGAAGCGCACCGTGGTGGAGCTGGAGGTAGAAGAGGTCGGAGCCTCGCTCAGGTACTCAAAGGCGAAAGTCACCCGCACCCAGCGCAGCGGCAATCCAGCCGGGCAGGGCACCGGCAGACCCGGCAACCAGGGCGCGACCCAGTCCGTCCCGCAGGGCGACCCGTGGGCTGCCCCGCAAACCACCAGCGGCGACGGGTTCTGGGGCAGCGGACCCGACGCCGAACCGCCGTTCTAAGTCTTCGATATTAGTAGTAGTAGGAGTAGTATCGATACTACTCCTACTACTGATAAGAATCGAAGAGGTGCTTTGATGACGTCGAGCGTGAAGGACCGCGTCTATGCCGCGGCCGAACAGATCAGTGCCGAGCGCCGGCCCACCGTGTCCACGGTCCGCGCGGCCGCCGGCGTGAGCAACGCCGACGCCACCCGGTACCTGAAGGAATGGACTGAGGAAAAACAGGCCGCCGGCGGGCAGGTCGCCGCCACCCCCGCGGCCCTGCTGGAACAGGCAGCCCGCCTCGCCGGAGCCTGCTGGGCCGAAGCATCCGCCCTGGCCGCTGAACGCCACGCCGCCGTCGAAGCCCTCTGGGCACAGGAACGCAAAGACAAAGACCAGGAAATCGCCGAGCTCGTCGCCGACCTGGACCAGGCAGCCGCCGACAAAGATGCCGCAGCGGCCGCCCACGCCGAGGAGATCACCCGGCTCGAGGCCCAGCGGGGCGCATTGGAGCGCCAGCTTGCCGTGATCGGCAAGCAGCTGGAGGATTCCCGGGAGGCCGAGCGGGCTGCCGCCAAGGAAGCCGCAGATGCGGCACGCAGACTGGCAACGGCCGAGGTCCGCGCCACCACCCTTGAACAGGTCCACAACGCCCTGCTGCAGCGCGTCTCCCCGGAGACAAAGGGCGCGGGGGAGTGAGCAAGGCCAAACCCGAGAGCTTTTCCCCGTACTTCGCGACCGTCGACGCCGGCCAGGTCCGGGCAGCCTTCGCGGCCGCCGGCCACCTCGAGGGATACGCATCCATCTCGGAACTGATCGAGGCCGCTACGCTCAAGGAAGTCCGCCGGCTCCAACGACGCCACAACAACGGCAAACCCTGGGAACCACTGCCGCCGGGAAGCGCCCGCACCGGCCGGCGCGCTAAAGACGAACTATCCCGCCACTCTGGCGCCGTTACGGCCGATTGAAGGAGAACGAGATGCAGAACCACGTCGAGACGCTGGCTATCGCGTGGGCGGAGCACGACGGCCTAGAGAGCTGGATGCTCGCCGCGCCAGATGCACGGCCCCTTTCGCAGGCAACCCTGCAGGACATTGTGTCCGACTACCTCGCCAGTCACGATCCTTTCCCAGACGGCATGAGTGTCGAAGTCGCGCGCCAGGGCGGCTCTGGCTGGGAGCCGGCCGTCATCATCGAGCGACCGGGCACGGATGAATGGACCGTCGAATACGACGACGGCACCCAGGCCTGGCGCGATCACAGCGAGCTGCGTCCACGCCGCTAACGTTCGTTACTGGTCACGCTCACTCACTGAGGGTGCCTCGTCGTGCAGCAGCTCATCGACCACCGCCCGTGCCATCTCCCGGCTGCCCCAAATCCACTCGGCTGCGAACTCATGGATGCGTGGATCATCCCAGTTTGCTGCCATCACCCCCAGCGCCGGACGGGTCTTGGCCCTGCGGGCAACATCGGACTTACTTAGGCCCGCGAGCTCTGCGACAGCCCGCTGACTCATTCCCGAGTCAAGTAACAAAGCCACAGCCTGGGACTGGGCAACATCCGCCAAGAGGTTTGCCCTGATCCGCAGAAGCCGCGCCTGGGTAATCGCACGGGCGGCTACCGCTTCAAAATCCAATTTCTGAGTCATATACCCACCGTACCAAAAGTGCCCCATCATTGGGGCACTTTTGGTACGTGTCAGTCGTGGTTGCAAGCTACAGGTGTAGAAGTCAGTCTTCGGCCATAATTGTGCCGTTGTCCTCCATCCACACGCGCTTTCCGTCGCTAATCGCAGTTGCTGCGCCTGTCAGTTCTGGATCCGTGATGGATGCCCCCTCGTTTGCAGAGGCCCACTGCTCTTGGAGAACCGTCTTAACCTCATCAACGGGTTTGCCGGAGTAGTCCCTCGAAACGTCGACAAGGACTGCCTGTACGCGGGCGACCATGGCCGCCATGACTGAACCGGCGTCGTCATTCCATTGCACGTCCACAAAACCTCCTAGTCTTGCTAAGCCCTCATGGCTTAGGTTTCTACATGCTAAAGGAGTTCCTGGTGAGGAAACCGGGTCAATTAGAAGTCCTAAGAAGGGCTGTTAGATCACCTAAACCCGCCCCGGTGAAGGATCCCATTCCGAATCAAGGTCGAGCGCAACAAGATGAGGAGGTGCGGCGTACCCTGGCGTCGTCAAGAGACCTGTGCGTTTGTTGAGCTCGGAGAGCTTCATGAACTGCTCGTAGTTGGCTGACCGAAGCAGTTCGAGCGCGCCGGAGCGCAGCTTATCGAGCGTGCGCAGCAGTCCGGGCATGTGGAAGTGGACCACAATCGACTTTGCATCCAACACGGCATCGGGAAAAGAAACCTTATCGCCCAGCTCTGATGACCACCCTTGACCCCAACTGTGAAACTTTCGGACAGCTTCGGGAAGATAGGTGTTCTCCGCGGCCGGTCCTCGAACCGCCAGCTCGTCGTAAGCCCATCCGCCGTCGATATCTCCGAACAGCCAGTAGCCGTCACCAAACTTGCGCCCATGGTCGGCAAATATCATAGAGCGCCCCAGATGCATTGTCGGATGCCGGACGCAGAACCAGAACGCCTGTGCAACAAAATCGGGCCAGCCGGTGGCTTCTGCGAACCAAGGCCCGAATTCCTTGTCATTGATGTGGCCGTGCCGAAGAAAGTCGATCTGAGCCAGGCGGTTGATCACAACGCAAATGCCGTAGACGACCTCAGACTCATCCACAAAATGGCTTGTCCGGGTTTCCTGTTTCTTGATCTGCTCCCGCACCCGTCGCCCGATGTGTTCACACCAGATGTCGATTTCATGCATCTCCTCATCGAGCCAACGCGCGCGAGCGATGTCAGCCTGCTCAGCCTGCTCTGCGGTCTCGGGATTGCGGTGAGTGTCCATGCGACTACGCTAGACCCTCCCTTCGTCCAGGTGCGGGCCCGGATCCTTCGGAGACCCGGCCTCGCAACCCGAGTACTCGCGGTTTGGGCCCTGTAGCGACCCTTCCAGACACCCGTGGTTCGCGTCTACGCATGTACTGCATTACACGGCAGTACCACAAGGGATCCTTTAGCGGACGCAAAAAGTGCCTACTGTCTCTCTGCGGTCGGCTGCTATGCCTGTCTCTGGCCCGCGGAAGGTTCCCGAGCGCTTCCTGGGCGTGCCAGGAGCCCTTCTTAGACGGAAGCTGCCGCCAAATTCTCCGGGTAGGAACGTTCGTCGAGCCATCGAGGGTCCATGAAGAAATGCGGCCCACGGGATCGTTCGATGAGAGCACTGGCGGCAGCGGAGGCGGCGATATCGACCGCACGGAGGGCCATGACCAGGTCTGCCTCTGACGTGGCGAATTCGGCGCGCACCAAGGCATCGAGCGCCCAGGCGTCCACCTGCAGACGCCGCACCTCAGGTGAATAGAGTAAGTCTTCCTTGAAGTCCTCCACTACTTCGATGTGGAGGTGATCGGCGCGTACCTGTCTGAGCAGGGATCCAAGCTGCGCTGCCGAGTCTTGCCGAGCTTGGGTCAGCGCCACCCGTTCGAAGTACGTGTCCTTCCCCGATGCCTGCGCCTCGTCCCGGGCCTTTGTGGCCGCCGCCAGTGGTTCGTCGTACTCTCGTACTACCTCAGCCAGCTTATGAAAGTTCGGGTTGCTCAGGATTTTGTGGGCGAGACAGAGGACTTCGAATCGTTCCCATGCCCGCTCGACTGGTTCGCTCCCGATGGTGAGAGCCTCGTTGAGGAGCGGGGTCACGGTCTTGTAGGGGTCGAGCTTTAAGCGTCCCAAGGGGCCCGGAGCCGCCAGCACGTCGACCGCCCGTTCCAGGTTCTCGCGCTTGCCTTTACCCGGCGTCTCAAGTCGGAGCAGTCGTATGAGAAGATCCCACCGTTCGGCGGCCACGGCCGCTACCCCTGCACCATAGAAGAGGCTTTGCCCAGCGACTCGCGACATTCCGCCCGTGTCCGGCTGCGGGTGGGCGGATAGGGGAGTGGAGAGCCGGGACACCGCATCAAGCAGCAGCTTCTCATACTGGTCTCCTTCGCCCCAGTACCCCAGACAGGCAGCCAAAGCCGTCGCGGATCTTGCTGCCTCTGCTGTGCGCTGGGCCATATTATGCGCCCCGCCCATTGCGGTGAGGGCTGCCATTGCCTCACTGGGGTCTTCCGGCAATGTTGTCTCGGGCAGGGTGGCGATGAGGCTGAGTTCGCTGTGGAGGGTGTCGTGGAGCTGGATCGACACTGGCTCTTTGGATAGTTCCCTTTTTGCAGCAGCAACCGCGACGGAGACTGCTAGGGGATGCCGGCTGCGCTTCGTGGCCATTGAGACGACAGCGTCCTCAAGGAAGCCGAGAGCTTCGTCAGCGTTGCTTTCGATGCGGGTCGCTTTGAGTTGTCCGATCAGGTCAGTCGCTTGGCTGGAGAGATCAAAGGGTTCGATCCAGGTCGGTGTGTACCTGCCGGGGTAGTGCCGTTCGATCAGGGATTTGAGGGCCGGGTCGTACGCGGCGGACCATCCGGCGATGATGAGGCCGTAGTTAGTGAGGATCTCGCGGAGGAATTCTTGGAGCTGCGTGTCGTAACTCTCGAGTTCACTGTCTGTGTTGAGCATTGCGAGGGGGCTGAGGTAGTCGCCATGGAGGTGGACGACAACGCAGTCGAGGGTGTGCAGCGGTGACAGACTGACTCCGAGCTTCGAGGGGGTCTCGATGACGGTGGGATGGACGCCCTCCTCGCTCAAGGCGTCTTCCATTAACCTGTCGAAATTCAACGTGAGGATTACCCGTACATTGCGGGTTTTAACGAGTTTTGCGATGGCCTTATGGGCGGCAGTGGGGCGCCGGCCGCCGTTTTTCTGTGGATCGAAATGGGGTCGCAGGAGCCGTTGCCGTTCCTCGGGCGTTGGGGCGAATTCTTCAAGCACGCCTTGGTATGTGGGCTTCTTGCCCCTGTTCGTCTCATACCAGGCTTCAGGGTCTTCCGGCTCGGTACCGCCGGTAGATGCTCTGGCAGCCTTGGTTATGAGCCTTGTAACCACTTCCCAAGCTCCGGGAGTCCCTGAAGGGATCGAAACGCCTGCTCCGAGAAGCACTGCGTACGCGCGAGGGTTGCTGTGAACGGAGAACGCGAGAGAGATGAGTGCGTCTTGATCTTTGGAAGTGAGCCCCATGTGGCCACCATATCGGTCCGGCGCTACGGCTCGAGACCACCAGGGTCGCGCAGCCGCCGACCTGCTGTCCGAGAACAAGGACGCGTTCGCGTCTGAGGAACTCTCCGCCGTGAATCTTCCGCTTGGGTCCACCTAGTTCGTGCCCGTAAGCCGGTCGCCCAGCGCGCAGCCAAACTGCTTTCATTCGCCCGCGCTGATACTGGGCTCGACACGCCCGTTTAGCCCGCCCGATTAAATGCGCGGTGAAGGCCCCATAACTGCAACACTGGGTCAGTGACTTCACTGAAAATCGGATATGCGCGCGTCTCCACGAGCGGCCAGGACCTCACCGCGCAACGCGAAGGCCTCATTGCCCTTGGCGTCGACGCCGAGAACATCCACGTCGACCACGGACTCACCGGCACCAACAGGAGCCGACCGGGCCTGCGCGAAGCGATGGCCGCAGTACGCTCCGGTGACACTCTGGTCGTCACCAAACTCGACCGTCTGGCACGCTCACTTCCAGACGCCCGAGATATCGCCGACGAGCTAACACGGAAGGGCGTTGCTCTTAGCCTTGGTGGATCAATCCATGATCCCGCCGATCCCGTGGGCCGGCTTTTGTTCAACGTCCTTGGCATGGTCGCGGAGTTCGAGGCCGACCTGATCCGGATGCGTACCCGCGAGGGGATGGCGATCGCGAAAGCGAAGGGCAAACTCCGAGGAAAACAACCCAAACTCACCCCCGCCAAACGGCGTCACCTACTCGCCGTCCACGCTGCCGGTACACACACCCAGACAGAGCTGGCAGAACTGTTCGACGTCTCCCGTGCGACCATCTACCGGGAGCTCCAACGCCAGCAACCAGCACAGGCCTGACGTTTATCGCCGTGAAAAAACCGGCATTTATCGCTGCGATTCACAGCGTGTCTCCACTTTCCGAAGACCCGGACCAGGCGTTCCAATTCCTAGGAAGTTGAACAGAATAGGATCGCAGAATGAAGCTCACCCCGATTGACATATCCCGATCCCGCAACCCAGAGACAGCAGTACTGTCCGACTTTGAGATTGGGCAGCACGTGGCAAGGAATCGTGACTGGCTGCTTGATGCAAATGGTGCGGTTTACGAGAAGAAGAGCGGTTTGTTCAAGCGACCGCGGCGGGTGGTCGATAGCCTTACCGATCTTGGTCAAATTCTGCGCACCATGCCGAATCCTGCCGTGCGCGTTGGTGACAAAGGTTCCGCGATCTACTGGAGCCTGATTCCGGACGTTCAGGAAATCCAGCGGTTGGTTGGCTGATCCGTTCACCCGGGCTGTCAGTCGGCCCAGTCTCCTCCGAGTGTTCGGAGAAGATCTAGTATCCTTTTGAGGCTGAGTTACAAGTTGTATGGGAGGGCATCCAGGTGGTGCAAGAGCTCCCAGCGGCTCAAGGGCGAAGCCAAGGTGCAGCGGCCCACTGGGTGCCCTCGGTAAGTGACCGGGTTTGAGTGCTGTTCCCCTCGCGTTGACTGTGTCATTGAGTTGGCAGAAGACGCGAGGGGATCCTCACCTGCTTAGCCGAAAGGGGAGTCCTCGACGGCACCCTGAAGTGCACGGTTGACCCGTAGCCCGTTGGCTCGGAGCTCGGTGACGAACTTCCGTAGATCAGATCGGGTACCTCCCGGACGCCTGCGCTGGAGCGTAAATTCCCTCCCCTTCGGCGAACCGAGGCGGAGCATCGTTGGGTTGCTCTTGATCACAAGCCACCCTTGGTTTGTTGCATTACTACAGAGCCAGTCGATCTCTGCGTCCAACGCCTTGAGTGTCTGTTCTGCGTGACTTGTTGCCAGGGAACCAGCCGCCACATCGCGTGTGACCGCCGCTGGTGCCTGCGTGTTCTGTGCCAAGGATTGGTGCGCATGGTCCTCTCCGAGTTGGAGCTCGGCGAGTGCATCTTTGGCGACCTTTGCCACGATGGAGCCAGTGTCCCACTGCTGTTTCGGCTGTGATCCGCGAGCCCGTGGGCCGAGCTTCGTGATGGCGTCTTCCGCCCTGACGACGGCATCGTTCAGTGCAGCCCTGACGTTACCGTCCGGGCGCTCTCGATACATGAGCCTGGTCAGACCAAGAAGGTCAGATGGCAGCTTGGCATTACCGACGCTGAGTAAGTACACGCGTTCCCGCCCGAGTGCTCCGAGGAACAGCCCGAACTCAAAGATGATGTTGTCTCGGACAGCTGCCGTTTCGGTGCCGCGAGTGGTGATGGTGTCCTCGCCCGTCGCAACAAGGATCGCAAAATCGACTTCGTTAGCCTCCGAGATCAAAGCATCTAGCGTGAGGCTCCCCGGAGCGAAAGTCGCGATGTCCCACCTATTGACCGTGCAGCCTGTAGCTGACTCGAGCTCAGCCTGCAGAGTCCGGGCGATCTTGAGGCCCTCTGTGGAGGAACCGATGAACACCTTTACATGGGGAAGCGCACTCGTCATGTGTTAAAGATAGGCCGAGCTCTCCCCGGGCCAGCACCTTGGGGGTGCGGCCTTCTGTCTCGGGTCAGAAGAGCGCCTCCTGATCCGGGGAGTACCCGGCCAGGAGGAGTCGGAAGTCATCGTCCCAGCCGTGCGCGAGGAGGTGGTCCCGGAGTTCCCGGGAGTGCGCGGCCTGGTCCCGCCGCCGTCCGCCGGAGCGGCGCAGGCTGTACATGTTCGCGTGCCTGCCGGCTTCCGAACGGTCCCGGTTGTTGTCGGCCGTCGTGCCGAGGACCAAATGTGAGTCCAGGCCATCGGTGACGTGCACGCACAGCGGCACGTCGCAGCTCTCATGTCTGACCTTGTCGTGCGCGCTCAGGTCGCCGCCGCCAAGGACGAGGGCGACGGCGAAGCGGTGCGCCCGCCACATCCGCTGACCGGCCGCGACATTCTGCCAGAACCTTCCGTAGCCGTCGTCACCGATAGCTCCAGTCCAGATCCAGCAGTCACCAGGGCGCGGGCCCTTGATGACCTTGTCCCAGAACCGGCCGGCTTCCTTGTCCTCGCTGCTTCGCATGTTCTGCGCTCACTCTGGGCAGAAGGTCAGGCAGCGTCGCTGTGTTGCTCGTGTGTTTCATCGGATGAGGCGACGGGCTCGGCCACGCCATCGTGTTCTTTTTTGACGGGAGCTGTCGCCTTGACGGCTGCCCGCACTGCCGCCGCTGTCACGTCGAGGCGGGAAGCGACGTCCGCCACCGACGCGCCAGTTTCAACCATGGTCGCAATAATCTTCTGCGCTTCGGCGCGTTTCGTCTCCGACTGTTCTTCAGCGTCCTTGATGAGGCGGGCGGCCGCTTCCTTCGCTTCAGCTACGACGCCGTCGGCTTCATCGGATGCGACGAAGAATTCCTCCGCCAGGGTGAGCAGCTTTTCGTGCCGCTCCTGCTGCGCCATCGCCAGCTCGCGCGCCTTCCGGCGCGCCTCCACCAGTTTCGAATTGTGTGCCTTTGCCATGTCCGAATCCCCTCCGGAAAACCTAGCGGCCACACGAGCGAGGCCGCGCCGATTCTTTCCCTCACACCATACCGGGCGAGACCCCTGCGCGTCCCTGGCGACACCCGGGAACACGGCCGGGGAGCGGACCTCGCGGCACTCGGACTGTCCTTGTACTTGCGGCACTTGCCGTCCGCCGGCCTGACCCCACGTGGACACGCGAGATTGAGGGCGGTCCCGCTCTTTGCCCACCCGGGGACAGCCCGGCGGACGGTTGAACACAATCGAGTCTCTGTCTCTCATGTGCACAACCGCATCAATACTGATGGAACCAGATTGAGGGTCGCATCCAAAGCGTCTCTCACCCTTTCCCCCGCAAGCTCCTCCAATGTGCCTCCAGACCGGATCCAACCCTCAATCTGGTTCACACCTCTGGCATTCCGAATGAGAGAGGTTTCTCCCGCGCTATGCTTGGGGTTGTGATGTCCCTGAAAGTGATCTCGGCGGGCACTGGCTACGAGTACTACACCTCGGAAATAGTCAGTGGCGATGAGCTGCGCGCGGACGGTCACGAGCTGGGCGACTACTACCACGCCCGCGGTCTCCCGCCTGGACAGTGGATCGGTGCAGGCTGCGACGTCCTTGGGGTCTCCGGCAATGTCGCCAAGGAGCAGATGGCCAACCTCATGGGTCTGGGTATCCACCCCGACGCGGAGCGCATCAGGGCCGAGGCACTAGCCGATGGCAAGACCTCGAAGCAGGCCGAGGCGGAGACCAGGCTCGGCCGGAAGTACTACGCCTACGAGGAGAAGTCGGGCGAACTGGCAACCCGCATCACCACGGCCGAGGCGGACTTCAAGCGCCTGAACCACCGTGACCCAGGTGCTTCGGAGAAGCACAAGATCCGTGGCAAGGAAGGCGCAAAGCTCTTCCGGGAACTGCACGGCCGGGGCCCGGACGATAACGAGGAACTGGCCAAGTTCGTCACCGGGCAACTGCGCCCACAACAATCCGCAGTCGCCGGGTTCGACATGACCATGACCCCCGTGAAGTCCATCAGCGTTCTCTGGGCCGTTGGCGGTGACGAGGCCCGGACGATGGTCGAGCGCGCTCAGCACGAGGCCGTCAAGGACACCGTGAAGTGGCTGGAAGAGCACGCCATCCTCACCCGGACCGGTACCAACGGTGTGGCCCAAGAAGACATCAAGGGCGGCATCGTCGCCCAGGTCTTCCGCCACTACGACTCCCGCGATGGCGACCCGAACCTCCACGATCACTTGGTGATTTCCAACAAGGTCCAGACTGTCGACGGCACGTGGAAGACCATCGACTCCCGCTTGCTCCACAAGCTCGGCGTGTCCGCGTCCGAACACTACAACGCACGGATCCAGGCGCGCCTGACAGCCCGCGGCGTTGCTTTCGAGGCCCGCGACATGGGCGCCGGCAAGCAGCCCGTGATGGAAGTCAAGGGCATCCCGGCACAGTTGAACGAACTGTTCTCCACCCGCCGCGCGAGCATCCGCGAGGAGCTGGACCGCCTCGCACAGGAGTACACAGCCAAGTTCGGCCACGCCCCCGGAACGGAGGCGATGCTCAAGCTCGCCCAGCAGGCAACCCTTGAAACGAGGGCCGTCAAGAAGTCCGGGAAGAGCCTGGAAGAACTGGTCACCGAGTGGCGATCCCGCGCACAGGAGGTTATCGGAGAACGCACGCTCAACCGGCTGGGAGAGCGTGTCATCGGCTCCGGAGAGGTCCGCCAGGCCGCCCGGATCGACGTCGCAACCATCGCCCGGGAACTCGTCGAAAAGGTCCAAGCGACCCGTGCCGTCTGGGCAGTGAACCACCTTGAGGCCGAAGCCCAGCGGTGGGCGAAGGAGTACAGCGTCGGGCACGGCCACGTCGCTGATGCCACCGTCCGGGAGATCATTGCCCACGTGGTCGAGCACGAGGCGCAGCGCGTCACCCCGGAACGGGTCCACGCCACGTTCGAGCCCCTGACCCGGGCCGACGGCTCCAGCGTCTTCGAGCACAAGGGCTCCGTGCTGTACGCCTCGGAGGGCATGATCCGGGCCGAAAACTACCTCCTTCGTGCCGGAAACCGCGAGGTCATCCCCGTGGCCACCGCCGACGTTTTCCATGCCGTCATCGACGAGCGGAACACCCTCGTCGCAGCCAGGGAAGTGTTCCAGCTCAGCCCGGCCCAGATGGGAATGGCGTTCGAGTTCGCCACCTCGGACAAACTCATCAGCGTCGGCCTCGGACCTGCCGGAACCGGCAAGTCCACGACCATGGAAGTCGTCCGCGACGTCATAACGCGGTGCGGCGGCAACGTCCTGGCGCTTGCACCGCAAGCTGTGGCCGCGACCTTGCTGGGTGACAAACTCGGCATCAATGGCATGACCGCCGACAGCTTCGCCCTCGGTGCCGGGAAGATCGGCCCGGGGGATCTGGTCATCCTGGATGAGGCCGGCATGTGCGGGACGAAGCTGCTGGCCGACGTCGTCGAACGCGTCGAAGCCGCGGGAGCCCGCATCGCCCTGGTCGGTGATGACGCACAGATCGGTGCGGTCTCCGCCGGCGGTGCGTTCGGCATGCTCGCCGCCGAACTCGGAGCCGTCGAGCTGGATGAGATCCACCGCTTCAAGAACCCCGACGAGGCCGCCGCATCCCTCGGTTTGCGCCGCCGTGTCGAGGGCGAGGCGGACCCGTTCACCTGGTACAAGGACCAGGGCCGGGTGAAGGCCGGCGACGCTGCCATGGTCGAGGCCCTGGCCTTCCGGAAGTGGCAGGAAGCCCACCAGAAGGGCACCGCGGCCGTCATTATGGCTGCCACCAACGAGCAGGCCCAACGGCTCTCCGAACGCGCCCAGGCGGCGCTGGAGATCTTCGGAGAGATCGACACGACCACCCGCTCCCGCACCCTGCGCGACGGATCCAAGGCCTGGTCCGGTGACACCGTCGTCACCCGACAGAACGACTGGATCGAGACGAAGTCCGGTCGGCGCCGCGTCCACAACGGTGACCTGTGGACCGTGGAGAAGGTCAACACGGACGGGTCGATGACCGTCCGCCACCAGGGCGACGGCAAGCGCACCACCCTGCCCGGTTCCTATATCGAGAAGAACGTGCATCTGGGCTACAGCTACACGGTGCACCGCGCCCAGGGCCTGACCGTCACGGCCGGCATCCCCATCGTCTCCGGCTCCACCGCCCGCAACCTGGTGTACGTGGCCATGACCCGTGGCGAGGTCTCCAACGAGCTGTACGTGCAGCTCGAGGCCGGCGAAACCATGGACGAGGTCCTCTCCCGGATTGCCGGAAACGAGGGCGTGGAGAAGAGCGTCCACCAGGTCATGGCCACCGAGCATGAGCGCATCGACTCCACTATGCGGCTCGCCGCCGAATACGGACACGTCACCGAGCAGGCCGACGAACTGCGCTTCAAGGGCATGGCCCACCAGGCCTTGGGGAACACCGCAACGATCTTCACCGCGGCCGACGCCTGGGGAGCCGTGGCCACGCACCTGGCGCACGCCGAAGCCCAGGGCTTCGATGCCCGGGCGCTGCTGGTGGAGGCCGTGAACATGCGTCCTTTCGGCGAGGCCGAGGACGCCGCAGCCGTGCTCGCCTGGCGCATCGAAGGGCTCATCGCCAAGGCCCCCGAGCACGCCACCCCGAAGCACGCCTCCCTCGCGGCACAGTCCGAGGAGAGCCTGTACAAGGCGCTGAAGGTGGCCGAAGACCGCGAGGCCAACGCCCTGGTGCACCGGACGGAAGCCGTTGCCGGCAAGAACGGGCCGTGGCCTGCCGAGCACTGGACGAACCGTCCGTTCGGGCACCTGACTGAGGCCGCCATCGAGGCACGCATCCGGGCCAACCGCACGCTGGCCCGCACCGACGCCATCCTGCTCACTCCGGTGCAGCGTGAAGCCCTCGGCGTCGAAGCCCCGGCGAAGGACGCCCGCAAGCTCGCTTGGGAGACCCGCACCCTCCAGGCCGAGCTGAAGCATCGCAAAACTCTCGACCCGGTCCAGGACGTCATGGAACTGGCCGAACGCGGCCAGGGGAACCGCAAGGCCGCAGGTGCCGGTCACGTCGACCGCCACCTGCAGTCCCACGAGATCGCCGCAGCCATCCGCGACGAGCTGCGCCGCCGCCAACTGGTCCCCAACCCGGCAAAGGCCGCCCAAACCCCCGCTGACAACCTTCCCGAGTGGGTGGCGCCGCACCGGGCATCCACGGACGAGCTCACACCCGCGAACTGGCGGGCAGAGCTGGCCGAACGCCGCGCCGTCATGGCCGGACGCTTCGAAGAAGCTGGCCACCTGCTCGCCGCGCAGCCACCGGCCTGGGCGAAGGGCCTGGGTCCCGTGCCGGCCGACCCGGAACGTGCCCGACGCTGGCGTGACACCGCCGCCGAGATCCAGATGTTCCGGGAACGCTACAAGGTGCCCGCAACCGATCAGACCCCGATCCCGGCCAAGTTCCGCGAACAGGACACCGGCAAGCAGCTGCACGAGCGCACCGTCAGCCTGGCACGCGGCCAGCACGCGTCCCCCGCACGAGGAGAGGACTTGACCATGCAGGCCCAGCAAGCCGTCGTCCGCGGCGAACAAACCCACGCACCGCAGCCCCAGGCGCAGAAGACCTCCGACCGTGACCGCAAGAACAACGGGCAGGACACCGCCAGCGTAACCGCCACCCAGCGGGCGAAGGACTCCCTGGCCGCGCTGAACAAGCTCCGCGAGCAGCAGGAAGCCCTGCGCCGAGCTGAGCAAAAGCCCAAGCGCAAGCCAGACGGACCCACCGATGCCGCCCCCCGCGAGGATGGACGCAGCCGTGGCAGGCAGTCCTGACATAGACGCTCTGGGCGGGCGACCCATGAGGTAGCCGCCGGTGGACTGTCTCAGCTCATCTAGGAGTGGGACGGCCCGGAGGTATCGGTGTCTGCTTTGGTCTTTTGCTCCGAAGCCCGTAAGTCGGCCCTAGATCGGAGAGACCTGCGCATAAAATGGCGCGGTGTCTGCCGTAGGAAGCCATGGTTCCCGGCAAGCACTGACCACCCGTCCCACACTGTGGGTCGGCACCAGATTGATGATCGGAACTTACCTTGACGCTCTCGACCACTGAGCCAGGACACGTGACGCAAAAACAGCTTGAGTCGACCCTTTGGGCGGCTGCCAACGCTTTGCGCGGTCCCGTCGACCCGGGCGATTTCAAGGCATACGTGTTCCCTGTGATGTTCTTCAAGTGGATCAGTGACAGCTGGTACCACGAGCACGCCCAAGCCTTGGAAGACTTCGGTGACGCACTGACCGCCGAGATCGAGGCGGATTACCACACCTTCGTGATCCCGGACGGCTGCCACTGGTCGGATGTCATCGAAACCGCCCAACAGACGGGTGCGAAGCTGGACAACGCGCTCCAGCGTATCCAGCAGGCCAACCCGGATGCTCTGGCCGGTGTCTTTGGTGATGTCCAGTGGGCCAATCAGGAACGCCTCCCACAGTCCGCCTTGGCCGCGCTGCTGAACTCCTTCCACTCGGTCCGTCTGGACCCGGACAGCGTCAACGGCGACATGCTCGGGTCAGCCTACGAGTACCTGTTGCGGGAATTCGCCGAAGCGTCCGGGAAGAAGGCCGGCGAGTTCTTCACCCCGCGCCACGTGGTGCACCTGCTGGTGAAGATCCTGGATCCGAAGCCTGGCGACACCATCGCCGACCCAGCCTGCGGATCCGGCGGCATGCTCGTCGAGACTGTGACTGCTGTAAAGGAAACCGGGGGAGACCCAAGGACGCTCCGCCTGCACGGCCAGGAAATCAACCTTACGACCAGTGCTATTGCGAAGATGAACCTGTACCTGCACGGACTCAAGGACTTCAAAGTCGTCCGTGGCGATACGTTTCGGGAACCGAAGCTCCTGGACGGCGACGGCCTGCAGAAGTTTGACGTCGTCATCGCCAACCCGCCGTTCTCGCTGCAGAACTGGGGCTCTGAAGGTTGGGCCAACGATGCTTATGGGCGCGTCATTTGTGGCGTGCCGCCGGCCAAGAACGGCGACTACGCTTGGATCCAGCACATGGTTGCCTCCATTAAGGAAGATTCCGGCCGTGTAGGGGTCGTCATGCCCCATGGTGTTCTGTTCCGGAGCGGTAAGGAAGCTGCCATCCGTGAATGCCTGATCCGCAAGAACTTGCTCGAAGCAGTTATCGGACTGCCCAACAACCTCTTCTACTCGACCTCAATCCCCGTCTGCCTCCTCATCTTCCGCAAGTCGAAGCCAGCAGAGCGCCAGAACAAGGTCCTGTTCATCGACGCGTCCAAACGGTTCGTCGCCGGCAAGAACCAGAACGCCATGTCCGAAGAGGACATCAACATTATCGACGCCGCCTACAAACAGGGCGACGACATCGACGGTGAAGGCGGCCTGAGCCTGCGCCTGGTCGGCATAGACGAGATCGAGGAAAACGGCTTTGATCTGAATATCGGCCGGTACATCCGGACCGAGACCCTGGCCGAAGTCAACGTTGAGGAAGCACTCATCGCCTACCAGGAAAGCCGGGAACAGCTTGCTGCGGCTGAGGTTGTTTTGGCCGACAAGCTGAAGGCGGCCGGCTTTGTCATATGAGTCATGGGAAACGGTCCTGCTGGGGGAACTGTGCTCGCTGACCAGGGGCTCGTCTCCGACCCAGAAGACGCTTCCGGGGGACTATCCGCTGATCGTTACGGGTCCGGAGCCACTTTCCTCATCGGAATTTCAGTTCGATGGTGAAGCTGTCTGTGTGCCAATGGTTTCGTCGACTGGGCACGGGCATGCGTCACTGAAGCGCGTGCACTATGCGAGCGGACGGTTTGCAGTCGCCAACATTGTGACCGCGTGCGAAGTGAAAAATCCCGCCGAGTGCGGCACCCGGTTCCTCTACATCTACCTCCAACATTTCAAGGACGATCTCATTGTTCCGAGAATGCAGGGAACGGCTAATGTTTCTCTCTCCCAAAGGGAACTCGCACAGGTACCTGTGCGTCTGCCGCGATTGGGTGAACAGCGACGAATCGTCGATCTGATCGGGGCAGTGGACGAAGCAATCGAAGTCGCTGACGAGCAATGCGCCGCCTCAAATCGACTTCTTCGGGAGTACCTAGAGGCCTACGATTTTTCACAAGACAAGACGCTGGGTGAGCTTGCCATGATGCGATCGGGGCCTTCATGGAAGGCAGCTGACGAGTCCTCGGCTGCTGTGCCTGGAGGCGAACCCGTGCTGGGAATAACGAACACTCCTCAGGGTCGCGAGTTGGATCTCACCAGCCAAAAGTACGTCACAGGGGTGCCGGCAAACACGATGAGGGTAACGCCGTCGTCGATAATCATGATCCGGACTAACGGAAATCGAAACCGAATCGGCAACGTCTACAGGTCTTCGCCTGGCATAAGTGGGTTCGCTGTTTCGGCATTCCAAATCATCATCGAGCCAGTCGATCCAGCGGATGCGGCACTGCTCTACTGGGCTCTCGAAACGCCCAGAATCCAGCGCAGTATCTCGGATGCGGCAAGTGGGTCGACAGGCCTCGGAAACGTCGCTATAGGCTGGCTTCGTCAGCTTCAATTGCCGTACCCCATTGGGGAAGAGCGCCGCATCTTCATCGACACATGCGAGGCATTGCTCGATGCCGTGCAGGCGACAGATGACGTAACGCGCCGTTTGCGCAACCTCCGCACCGAATTGCTGTCTTCCCTGCTGTCTGGTGCACATAGAATTCCAGAGACTTATGACGAACTAATGGGGGCGTAGTTGCATGGCGGGGTTCAACGAGTCGAACACGGTGCAGCAGCCGGTCCTGGATTTATTGGTGGCCGCAGGTTGGAAGCATATTCCGGGCCACCGGTTGGATCGGCACACCGAGGACGCCCTGCTAGAAGCTGACTTGCGCACCGCCTTCGCGCGCCTGAATCCCGCTATCGCTGACGTCCCGGAACGTGCTGCCGAGCTGTTGATGCCTCTTAGAAGTTTGATGCTCTCCGCCAGGGACGATGGGCTGGTCCCGACCAACCAGCATTTCCTGGAGTGGCTCCGTGGACAGAAAACCCGCAGGTTTCAAGGCAGGGACTCATTCGACCCGGTCCAGCTGATCGACTTCGTCAATCCCGCTAACAACATCTTGGTCGTCTCCGACGAGGTCACGTTCGGCACTCCGGGACATTCCTGCAGATTTGATCTGGTCCTCTGGGTGAACGGCATTCCTCTGGTGGTTGTAGAGACCAAGACTCGGCTGGACGCTCGGATTACGTGGTTGAAGGCTGCTCACGAGATCCACGCCATCTACGAACCCGGCTGGCCTGAGTTCTTCGTGCCCAACGCCTTTTCGGTCGCGACCGACGGGAAGGACTTTCACTATGGCGGTGTCGGGCAGGACATCGAATCGTGGGGCGTATGGGGCTCCACGGAGGAGGAAATTCTTCCGGCCGGCTGGCCGCGGGTGAAACGCAGTGTCGAGCTGCTGCTGAACCCGGCCACGGTGATGTCGGTGATCGCTGACTTCACCGCGTTCGAGCTGAGAGGCAAGCACTCGGGCCTGCCCCGCCTTCACAAGATCGTGCCCCGTTACCCGCAGGTGGAGGCAGTGCGCGCCATCCACACCCGCGCCCTGCACGGCACCAAGAAGCAAGGGTTGGTTCACCACACGCAGGGCTCAGGCAAGACATTGGCCATGCTCTTTGCCGCGGTGAAGCTCGTCAACGAGCCGAAGCTGAAGAATCCGTCCATCATCCTGATCGCGGACCGGATTCAGCTTGTCACTCAGATGTACCGCCAGTTCCTCCGCGCCGGCATGCCGTCCTTGGAGGCGCCGGAAACCGCGGCGGACCTGCGTCGGATTCTGGCCGAGGACCGCCGGGGCATCATCTTCACCACGGTGCACAAGTTCAAGAAGGCCGGTGTGTTGAACACCCGGGAGAACATAATCGTCCTTGTTGATGAGGCGCACCGGACCCAGGAAGGCCAGCTGGGGAAGTTCCTGCGGGCCGCTTTCCCTAACGCTCGGTTCTTCGGCTTCACAGGTACCCCGATCGCCGATGAGGACCGCAACACGTACGAACTCTTCGGGGACCCGGATGACCCGAACCATGCGATGAACACCTACGACTCAGACCGATCCATTGCCGACGGTACCACTGTGCCCATGCACGTCTCACCCCGGCTGGTCGACTTCCACATCCGCAAGGCTGACTTGGACAAGGCTTTCGACGAGCTCGCCGCCGAGGAAGGTTTGACCGAGGAGGAACAGGAGTTCGTCGCAGCCAAGGCAACGGACACGCGCACGTTCTTTGCCAACCCCGAACGGGTCCGGAAGGTCTGCGCGGACATCATCGACCACTTCTATTCCACGATCGACCCGCTGGGTATGAAGGCCCAGGTCGTTGCCTACGATCGCGGCCTTTGCGTGGCCTACCATCAGGAACTGACCCGGCAGCTGCTGGCCCGCGCGCGGTCTGGCGCGACACAAGATGAAGCAGCTGTCGTGATGTCGGTGCAGCCAAAAGACCACAGCGACTGGCAGGTGTTCCGCCTTAGCGACGATAAAGAAGAAGCCCTACTCAACCGGTTCCGCCAACTCGGGGACCAGCTGAAGTTCATCGTGGTTACTTCCAAGCTCGGTACCGGCTTTGACGCTCCCATCGAGGGTGTCATGTACCTGGATAAGCCGATGAAGCTGCACACCCTGTACCAGACGATCACCCGGACCAACCGGAACTGGAAGAACCCAGTCACCGGCCAGGAGAAGCGCTACGGGCTCATCGTGGACTACGTCGGACTCGGAGACGGATTCGCCAGGGCCATGTCACCGGCCAACCCGGAACACGCACGCAAGGAGATCGAGACAGATTCACTGCTGGGGCAGTTTGAGTTCGAGATCGCGAACGTCTTGGACCGGTTCGCCGGGATCGACCGGACCTCCAGCGGTTTCGAGGCGCTGCAGGCTGCCCATGACCGGATTCCCGACGATAAGGCCATGGAACGCTTCGCCGCCCAGTACGGAATGCTGCAGGGCATATGGGAGGCCGCTTACCCTGACCTGCGCCTGGAAGCCCACCGGGATGACTACAAATGGCTGTCCAAGGTGTACGCCTCCGTGGCGCCGGCGGACGACACGAGGGACCTGCTGTGGCACCGGCTCGGCGCCAAGACCCTGGAGCTCGTCCACGGCCACATCGGTGAAGTCACCGTCAGTGACACCGGCGTGGACGTTGTCATCGCCGACGAGGGCACCATTAAACGCCTTATCGAAGCCGGAGTTATCGACCCGTCAGCCGGGACAGGGGACACCCAGGTCACCACCGCTGGAGAAGTCATCGACAATATCGCGACCCGTTTGCGCAAGCGCCTCGAAGGCACCCAAGGCGCCCACCCGGCCTACAAAACCCTGGCGGAACGGCTGGAACGGCTTCGGGAACGCCAGCTGGCCAAAGCCCACGACTCCGTGGACTTCCTCCGGGATCTCCTAGACCTGGCCCGCGACCTGGCGGCCGCCGAAAAGGCAGAGGACGAAGCAGGGGCCGAAGGCTTAGACCTTCTCCCGGACCCGAACGTCGGTGCCCTCACTCAGATTTTCGAGGAGTACAAACCACAGGACGTGCCCGTTATCGTCGGAAAAGTCGTCACTGATATCGACGCCATCGTCAAAGAAGTCCGCTGGGACGGGTGGAACAACACCAAGGAAGGCGACAAGGCCGTCCGAATCGCAATCCGCAAAGTCCTCGTCCGGTATGGACTGCCCGCGGCAGGGGAACTGTTTGACCGGGCCTACGCCTACGTCGCTGAGAACTACTGAGCGCTGGCTTCGTTCAAGGCATTGGCTACAGACCTACGGTTGAGGAACCTTTCAGGGGTCGCCGTAGTTCTCGCCGAAAATCGGGCGGATTTGGGGTTTGTTTCGGCTCCGTTTTCCGTTTGCTCGCGTGCCAGGATTCTTGAAAACCCTCATTTTCGAGAACTTCAGACCGCCCGATACGAAACCCCGGAAACAAGCGGATTTGCGGTTCTCAAAACTGGTCCTCGAAACCGATTCTCAACAGTTGGCCTTGGCTTCGGGTATCGAGAAGCGTCTTAGCGTACTCTGACGTCCGAATTCTGTAGCTGCCCCTTCTATATCGGTCAAGTAGTCGTTGGACCTGGCTAACCGCCGGTCAGGTTGGTCCGGTCGTCCAGCCGTGTTCGGGGAAAGCCAAAAGAAAATAGCTTCTTGCCACGCACCTGAATGAACGGGAACGCCCTAGTACTGGGCGGAACGGGACCATCGCGTCCCCGCCAAGGAACCCCGGAACGCGAGGGTTATCTCTTACTTCACGGCGGCACCTTCAGGCGTTGACAGTCGGGGTTATGCTCACCGAACAGACAACTATCTTGGGGGAAGCATGCAGGGACTACCTCGCGTGACTGTATTACTGGCTGTTCTGGTTCTTCTCACATCCTGCTCCAGCTCTGCAGGCGGCTCCTCCACCACGATGAGCACCGTGTTATACGAGGTTGAGGGCACGACTACCGCCGCAGACATAACTATTGAGACGGGTACGGGTACGTCGCAGAAGAGCGTAGCGGTCCCTATGGGCAGCCCCAGTGAAGGGACCAAGGGGCTGACCCTTAAAATTCCTTCCGGCCATTTCCTGTACATCTCAGCTCAGAACAAAAAAAGCTTCGGGCACCGTAATATGCCGCATCACCGTCGACGGCGTTCAGGTCAGCGAGAATTCGGCGCAAGGCGCTTACGCCATCGCGACCTGCAAGGCCTGACTATCGCATCGTGCAGCCGCAGTAAGGCATGACGTGGCTCCTATGGGCACGGCAGCAGAGATTCTCGTGGTCGCAGCCGAGATGTTCGTAATTGTCGGCAAGGTCGTCCACAGACACTCGGTCGCGGACTTCCACGGCCCGGTACTCCTGAGAGTGTCGTCAGGGGCAAACTAGGCCCGGTTCCTCTTGAAGGGGTCGGGAGCCGCCAGGTTTGGTTTCGTGGGCGGGGTGTCATGCCCAAGTCTTTTGCACGGGTGAGCTGATTTTCAGGGGTTGTGCAGGGGACTGCTGAGCGGCGGGATTTCCGTACTCGTCTGCACAATGCGTCCATTTGCTCAGTTCACGCCTGCACGATTCGTCTATGGCATCCTGCTGGGTCCTGGTTGAAGGTATTGGTAGACGGTTTGGCGGCTGACCCCGAATTCCCGGGCGAGTGCGGCTTTCGCTTCGCCGGTGGCGGCACGTCGTACCAGGTCGGCCGCCTGCCGGGCGTTCAGCGCTTTGCCCCTGCCTTTGTAGACGCCGGCCCTTTTGGCCAGGGTGATCCCTTCACGTTGTCGTTCCCGGATGAGGGCCCGTTCGAACTCGGCGAACGCGCCCATCACGGAAAGCAGGAACGTCGCCATCGCGGTGTCCTCTCCAGTGAAGTTCAGGTTCTCCTTCGCGAACCGGACCCGCACCTTCTTGTCGGTCAGACGGCGGACGATGGCGCGCAGGTCCTCGAGGTTCCTGGCCAGGCGGTCCATTGAGTGCACCAGGACGGTGTCGCCGTCGCGAGCGACGGTAATCCGACCGTTAGTCGTGTCAGGTGCTTGGCGGGAGTATGGCGAAGTAGGCGGTCAGTAACGGCCCTTTCGAGTTATCCCCGAGCCGGGAGAATGAAGTCCAGTGCCGCCAGGGTTTCTGGCGTGGGGTCATGCCTGACCTGAAAGCACAGCGTGCGTAGTTCCGCTTCGCGGATCTCGCGCGTCACCAGGAACGAGTTGGTGAGCACCAGCAACGCCGCATGCAGCATGGAGGCCCGTAGTTCCCAGGTCTTTAGCTCGTCGAGGTCAATGGTCTCCCGTTGTCCCCCTTTGGACTCGCGTTTTTTGATGTATTGCGCATCGCCGGTATCAACATTGAGCAATGTGTGGACGGTCGAGTGGGCCAGATTGTTGCGGTAGTTCTGGATCTTCTGGACGGCGTTCATCAACGCGTTCTTGTCGCCCCAGTCCTCCGGGAGGGCCTTCTTCAGCAAGTTCAACTTGGTGCTGACGGTCAAGTCTGCAAAGATGCTTTGCGCCTTCTTCCAGTCGCCGGCGCCTGTCGCCCATGCCAGCAGGACTGACAGTCTTTGGTCGATGTGGGCTGCTTCAACGGTGAATCTTCCGATGTGCTCGAAGATCCGGGCCTCGTTGACGCCAACGGTCTCCAAATTGAAAGTATGGCTGATGAGCATGAGCGTTGACTCCATCGCTTTCCGGTCCGGTCTTGGAAGCTATCGCGGCTGCTGCCAGAGGGCTTGTGAGATTGAAATGAAATTGCGTGGGTCTGGTTCCTCGCGACCCATTGGAGCACTCTAGCCCTTGGCGCTGCGTTCTGGTGCGCGTGATGGGCGCACGATCCCACACAGTCAAATAGGACTCTCTCTGCTGCCCCTCAAGGGACCGTGCAGGCAGCCGGGCGCATCACCATGAATCGCGATTCCCGCGGCCGTGCCGGTGGCGCTGGTTCGTTGAACTTGGTTGGACCTTCTCCAAGGCTTTATCGGGATGGTTATTTTCGCGGCTGTAAAGCCGATCGTAGGCTTTGCCTGTGGCTTTCCAAGTGACCACAGCATTCGGAGTACCCAGAGCCGAAAGAGCCGCACCCAAAACCGGATTCACCAAGAACGCGACAAATAACGTAGAGAAGATGCCGGTCATGACAAGTATCTGAAGCGCTGTCCGCACTGCGTGGTCGTGGCCGAACGGAACCGTGAGCCCTAAGGCATTCGATGCCTCGTCCAGCAGCTTTTCCGCCCTTGGAAGCTCAGCAAAAAAGACGTCCAACTCATCCCTGAGGGCCAGACTTTCCAGCATTGGGTTCTTCGCAAGATCGGCCAGGATCGCGTGCGGGTCAATCTTGGCGATGTTCGCCAAGACAGCACTGAGATCGAGGTTGTCCAGCATGGCGGTGCTGGTGTTGAACTTGGCCAGAGCTGCGGTTGGGTCGACGAGCTTGTCGAGGTTGTCCAGCATGGCGGTCCTGGTGTTGAACTTGGCCAGAGCTGCGGTTGGGTCGACGAGCTTGTCGAGGTTGTCCAGCATGGCGGTCCTGGTGTTGAACTTGGCCAGAGCTGCGGTTGGGTCGACGAGCTTGTCGAGGTTGTCCAGCATGGCGGTCCTGGTGTTGAACTTGGCCAGAGCTGCGGTTGGGTCGACGAGCTTGTCGAGGTTGTCCAGCATGGCGGTCCTGGTGTTGAACTTGGCCAGAGCTGCGGTTGGGTCGACGAGCTTGTCGAGGTTGTCCAGCATGGCGGTCCTGGTGTTGAACTTGGCCAGAGCTGCGGTTGGGTCGACGAGCTTGTCGAGGTTGTCCAGCATGGCGGTCCTGGTGTTGAACTTGGCCAGAGCTGCGGTTGGGTCGACGAGCTTGTCGAGGTTGTCCAGCATGGCGGTCCTGGTGTTGAACTTGGCCAGAGCTGCGGTTGGGTCGACGAGCTTGTCGAGGTTGTCCAGCATGGCGGTCCTGGTGTTGAACTTGGCCAGAGCTGCGGTGACATCGAGGTTGGCCAGTACGGTGCTGGGATCGAACCAAGTGCGGTCCGACCCAACAGGGCGGCTCTGTGCTGGCGGGCTCTTCTCGACGGGCACTGCCGAATCACTCGTCCGCTTCTCCAGCGCAGACTTGGAGCCAATGCCGGAGCTCACGTCAATTGCCATCCCCCTATTCTGCTTGATGTCAACGACAGGAACCCGGGGACTTCCTGATGAACTGACTCGCCCTGCAAAATCGACCCTTTGGGAGGTGGAGGCACCATGGGTTCGATGCCGGCAAATGTTGCCTGTCTGTTTGCTGCACCGAAGGGCCGCTAAACGTGTAAGCCTGTAGCTTCAGACCCCATATCCGCCCGATTTTCGGCGAGTACTTCGGAGACCCCTTTCATCGCGCGCGTACCCGCATGCCGTCATGGGCTGTGTGAGAATCGCACTATGACCGAGACACCGGCAGCCCCGTGGCCCTCTTCGTTCGCCAACAAGCTCGCCGAGCAGGCCTCGGGTACCCAACGATGATGCTTCCGCGTCGCTTGGACCAGCTTGTAAGACTCAGCAACGAGGACAGATTTCCGATCATCGGGGAGGGCCTGGACCGACTAGGAGACCGCGTCGCCCATTTGGCGCGATCCGTGGCGGCACTCGAGCAAAATGGCGACGTCTTGGCTGCCGCCGCACTTGATGTCATTTGCACAGAAGAAGCCGCCAAGATCCTTATCCTGCTGGACTTGGCCAGATGCATGCACCCCCAAAAAGCATTCAGGAACGGCTGCGACTACTTCTACAGCCACCTTGCCCGCGGCATCTACGCCCATATCCATGAAGGAAATCCAGCCGACTTCGCCGAGATCCTGAACTACGTCAAAGTCCTCCGCCCGAGCCACTACTTGGATGGCCCCAACGACGCGGACTGGATCTTCCGCAACGAAATCCTCCGCGGGCGGGAAACCGCACTATACGTGGACTACGAAGAATCCCAGCCGGGCCAGTTCGAGTGGACTGGAGGCAACCAGGACCTGCTCTACGTTCCCGCGCGTTTAACAGGCCTGGTGCTCGCAATGAAAACAGCGGGCGTTTTGACTGAAGCCGGGGCACGGGCCGCAGCTAAAGCCTGGAAGAGCGCAACGTTTGATGGATCGACACGTTGGGAGTACTGCCGCGCCCGGGCAAGGCAAGTTCTTGCAGACTTAGCGCCAGAGAAGGAGGACATAACGCAAGAGCTCGTCGATGCCTGGGGAATCGTTCAAGAAAAGTGGACGTTCCCGCTAACCCAACTCGACCTCAGGATTGACAAGGTAACTATCCAGGAAATGAACGACCGGCAGGTCAGACATTACAACAACATGATGATGGACGAGTTCGGCCCAAACGATTACTGAATCAGTTTCCACTTCAGAAGCACTTCAACCCGAATCGCTGAAGCACGTATGAGAGGTCCGGGTCGTTTCGAGGTATCTGGGATCCGGAATCCGGTCTACTGGGCTCCGTTACCGGCTCAAGGCCGTCATCAATTCGTCGTAGCCATGTAGCCCAACAGCGCTCTCCGCCGTGCCGGCTTGGATAGACGACACCATGAGGACGGCCGCCGTCGTCAAGTGTTAGCGCGTGGACCCATTCGGAGATCTCGCAGGTAACGTCTCGGCGGCCGCCTGACAGCAATGATAGGTCGACGCCGGTTACTCCCAGCAGCACGAGTTGCGGGCCCAGTGTCTTTTCCAAAGCCGTGATGCTTTGGAATGTGGTGATGTCAACGAACCACCCATCGCGGGGGACTGTGATTTTGTACATCATACGGTCGTTCCGCCATGATGCCGGAAGAGTGTATGGAGGCAGTTGGTTGCCCCACTCGGCAGCAACAGCTGCCCAACCGCTATCGGCATCCTGAATGTCATCCAAGTACTTGCTAAGGTCAAGGCCCGACTCGGGGTTGTCTGCAAGACGTCGTTTGAATGCACCAAGGACTTCGGCATAGGCGAGCCGCTTACTGGTACCTGCGTAGATTGTTCGATGCCCTGGCACATCCCACCGTTGCCAGCTGCGCCAGGCATCGACGTTTGCGCCGGGCCGCTCTTCTGGCCGCGGCTGAGGATTCATGGGCCCGTACTTCGTTTGGGCTACTCGGAAGGTGTGCTCGCCTCGGGCAGCGAACAATTGAAGACCGGAGGCCGCGCATATGCGCGGCCTCTCAGCAACTTCCTCTAGTGTTTCCCCCGCAGTCATGGAGCAACGTTACAGCGGGCCCGATTCACGAACCAATGTTGTCGTCCAGGAATGCCCGTGCAGCCTCGATTACCTGACGGTTCATCCCCTTGTTCAGAGCCTCTATGGGGGTGGTTTCGTCCAGAAGTGGGTTCAGCCCGATGAACCAGGACCGCGCGATGTGCTCGTCATGCTCTAGTTTCAAAGCGCGCCAAACTCGAAGGGCTGTCTTCAGTTTGGTGACTGAGGCGTCCCGTGGGACCACGTCTCCACGCGCCCAAGCTGAGGGGAGTTTTCGGTCACGCACGCCCGCAAGGACGGCCACCAGCGTTGGGCCGAGAGCCTCGTTGAGCTCTTTGGCTGTGGAATGGATGTCCATTTGAGCTGTCTCATAGTATGAGGCCGTTATTGTGTCAACCGGCATGATGGTTCTCCTTCCTAACCGATCCTAGAGTTTGAGGGGCTTATCAGGACACTAATACTACCCATAAGACCCCCTCAAATACCCCCTCTATATGATGAGCCTCACATTAGACCCTGATCCTTAGATTGACTAGACCCTCGTCCTTTTAACCTGAACACCGCCGATGACTGGGTTTGCCCAAAGGGCGGCGCCGAGTGGACGATATGTCCTCGTTATTCGTCGTTACCTTGCTGGAGGGCCGCCGGCAGGGATGTCAGGCCCGGATCGTGCCGAAGTGTGGAGCGTCCGTGAAGTGTCGCCGTTGCGAACACGCAAAGCCCGGCTCCGTCGTATCCGTGAAGGCGTAGTGGTTCGGTGTCGCGGAATTCGAGGACGAGCGTAGATCCTGCCGGGTCAGGATGTGAGGCGATTACTCCCCTGTACCAGAAGCTGAGCCAGCCGCCGCTGGTCCGGCACATGATCCGTCGGTCTGTCACAAGAGTGCGGACAGTCTGGTTTTCGCGCCACATCGGTTGGGCAGCGGCGTGTGCCGATGAGCGACTGACAGCGTTGCCGATCGCGGAACCGACCATCGAGCCGATGACGAATGAGGGTCGGCCGAAGGCGACCGTTGACGTGTGCGTGTACACCGCGTCGTTGCCGTACCACCGCCCGTACTGCATGGGGACGTCCATCAGCAGCACCTCATCGGCTTCAAGCATGACGTCCCAGGTCTGAAGCGCCACCGGCGGTGCTCCGTCCGCGAGCCGATCACGGAGGACGATCGCCCACTCGATCCCGCGCCTGTAGGCGTCGGCAACCGCCGCTTTATTCTTCTCGGTCTTGGTGTACCAGCCGAGCCGTCTGCGGAGCATTCCTAATGCGATGAAGATGTGCACAATCATCCAGACCCCGAAGACGGCAATGACGGCGAACATGCCGAGGATACCGAGCGAAAGCAGCCCGTCGGGATGTCCCGGAACGTACCAGTACGCCACCATGAGAAGTAGTGCGACGTAACCGGCAACCATCAGCGCGCCCGGCCACAAGAACCACGCCAAGAAGCGCGCAATTCGACGGGCCGTGGCGGTGTTTCGGACGGTTGTCGTTCCGTTAGGTAGCATCACGACTCCTTTTGCTCTTTCTGCGGCACTCGGTCGGGGTAGGGAAGCCAGTCGGCGGGCAGCTTGTCGTTGCTCAGCCGGCGCCGGTCAGAGAATTCCTTGTGGTTCCCTCCGGCGCACTGGGAGAACACACCGGACTTGCTGAACAGGAACGCGAAGTGCCTGTCCCAGTGGTTGACCCACCAGCCTGACAGCTCGCCTTCTGCTTCGGCTGCCATGTACGCCAGCCATAGGGCGTGGAAGCGGTCCACGGCTTCGGGGTGGTCCCACCACTGGGGGCACCATTCGCCCATGCGGTCATCGTGGGACTCGAAGCGGTGAAGGCGTTCACGGACCCAGCCGGCGAAAGCGTTGCGTTCCTTCGCTGCTTCCTCTTCAGGGTCGATCTGCGCTGCGGCTTCGGCCTCCGCTGCCAGGACTGCCTGGGCCCAGGCGCGCAGGGCCACCATGGACCACTTCGCGGTCCCGTCCGTGGTCCGGTCCGCTGCCGGCGCGTCGCGGTCGATGACCAGCTGCCGGAAGGAGGCCGTGGAGATCCGGCGGCCCAGCGCTTCGGAGAGGAACCCGGCCGCGTCACGGGCGGCCAGGAGGAAGTCAGTCCTTGGCTCCTCCGCTTCCTCGGGGATCTCTTCCTGCCATGCCTCAGCCGCCGCGGTGCGGTCCTCTTCGTCCACGATGGCCGTGGCCCAGTTGCGCAGGGCCATCATGGACCACTTGCTGAAGCCAGGTTTCTTGTCCGCCTCGGTGGGTTCCGGGACGGGGGCGTGCCCGTCCATGACGAGCTGCCGGAAGGCCGGCACGGTGATCTTCCGGCGCAGGATGTCCGAGACCAGGGCCGCGGCTTCCTGGGCGCCTAGCAGGAAGTCCAGGACTTCCCGGCCGGTGGCCTGGTCCGGGGAATCTGCAGCCTGATCCTCACCCTCGGCCGGATTTTCCAGCTCCTCTTGTTCGGAAGGCGGCACAGGGACGTCGGCGGGATCGGCAAGGATCTCACCGTTCTCGTCCACGGTGTACCCGTCCTCTGTGGTCTCCGCTTCCAGATCCTCGCTCACGCCGCGACCTTCTTTCCAGCATCAAGAACGGCCTGGATCGGTCCGGCCATCTCAGGGTCCTCGAACCAGGGCACCAGGCGCACAATTGTCACGACACCGCTGGATTCCTCCATAACGGCGTGCCACATAGGCAAGGTGTGCAGGTCCTTGATCGTCAGGATGTCCTCCTGCCGGCTGGAAATGCTCCGGCTGGCCGGCCCCCGTTCATTGGAGGTGTAAGAGGCCGTGTACTCGTCCGTCTTCCCGTACAGGGCGGACAGATCCGCCAAATAGGCCTTCTCACGGATACCGCCGCCAAAGACGAAAATACCGGCGGCGTTCTTCAACACCCGCCACGCGGCTTCGCCCATGACCTGTTCACCGAACGCCTCGGACTGGATGAAGACCCGCACCATCATGCCCATCGAGCCGAAGTACGTGAACCAGTCGCCCATCTTCGGCAACGCGACCGTGTTACCGAACTCGTCCAGGTCAAAAACCGCCGGGACCGGCAAACGGCCACCGTTCGCCTGGGCCAGGCGTTCACCGGTCTCGAAGATCGCCTCCAGGAACGCCGTCATCAGACCCGTGACGACCCGGCTGGAGCCCTTGGACAGGGCGATGAGGGTGTCATGGGAGGACAGGAACTTCACCGGGTCGAACTGCGGCAGCCCCTGGTTGGGTCGGATCCATCCCAGTAGGTGATCGTGAGTCAGGGAGGATGCCATGCGCTGCGCGGAGGCAGCGACACTGCCCATGGTGTCTTCGGGCTGGCGCGACATGCCGAAGAGCTGATCGGCCAGCCGGGAGAAGTCCTGCTCATTCTTCTCCTTCTCGTCCCGGGAGCGGTTATTCGACGACGCCTTGATCAGCACCTCCCGGGGGCTGAGGAAGTCGGCGCTGGAAACCCAGGCGTGCGCCTGGTCCATGGTCCCTCCGATGAGGGCCTGAGCGAGGATGCAGGCGGCGAGAAACGACCGGCCCTGCTCATCAAACTGCGCATCCCCGCCACGGTCGCCGACGCCCTTTGTGGCTTCCTCCAGAACGGAGGCCAGGTTCGTGGCCTGCTCGCTGTTCGTGATGCCCAGCAGCGGGTTGAACCAAAATGCAGGCTTCCCGGACTTCCGGAAAACCTGCTGCATGTCCAGCATCCAGACCTGGCCGCCAGGGTGCCAGATCGCCCGGGCCGCCAGGACCTCCTTCACGCCGTCCACCTTGTTCCCGGCCATCGTGTACGAGCCCGGAGCCCAACGGGCGCCACGGACCAGCAGGGCAGTGGACTTCCCGCGGCCCGGGCCCATGACGAACAGACCGCACTGCCGCTGTCCCTGATACAGCCAGTCCCCGCCGAGCACCCACCGGCCCACGTGCAGGCCCGGTGTGATGCCAGGGCAGTTCGGGTGCAGGCGTGCCGCCTCGACTGAGCGTGTCTGCACGCTCACCGCGGCGATGTCTTCCTTGGTAGCCATCAGTTTCGCGCGGTCGGCCATGCGTTTGTTCCGGGACCGTCCGCCGGGTTCCCTCAGCCTGGCCACGAGATGCCACACAAGGACCACGACCAGAACCAGGAGCAGGGCGATGGACGCCGGAGGGATCCTGACGCCCGTCGCCCACAGCAACAGAATCGACAGGGGGTTCAGTCCCCAGTTCGTGCCGGTAGGCGTCAGCCACTCCCCCACCCAGGCAGAAGCGACGATGCCGGCCCACAGGCCCAGTACGAACAGGACGGACATCCACGTGCTGGACCAGTTGCGGGGCCGGTTCCCGCGGACGGTGGTGCTCATATGGCTCTTCCCTCTCTCTAGTTGCGTGGACTGGGTAGGGCGGAAAAGTCCGGGTTGCGCCGACATTCACCGCACAGCCCCGCCGAAATGAAGTACAGGTCTACGACGACGCCGGCTACGACCACATCGGGTGCAGTGCGCTGGCAGCCGTCGCAGAAGTCTTCACGGTCAGAACCGGTGTTTGTGGCGTTCACGCGGCCCCGTTCCTCGACACAGTGCCTGCAAGCCAGCGTCAGTTCCCGGTCCCAGGCGTACATCGTCCCGATCTGGGGGCCGAAGCGTTCATCAAGATGGACACAGCGCTTCGGGCCGCGTTCCAGCAGTGCCGCCCCTAGGGCCCGGTACGCGTATTCTCTGCTGAGCGTGTCTTTCACATTTGCCGCAAATGCGTCCATTTCACGCAAGGCCAGTTTGCGTTCGTCCTGCGCTGTTGGCGGCCGAACGGCAAAATAGCAGAGTCTGTCCATCTCTGCGTAGAAGTACATGTTGTCGGGGAGGCCCCTGAGCACTGCCGGGCCGCTGCCGCGACCGGCAGAGGCCCGGATGAGGCCGTCCATGGCGACCCTAAACCCCTTGGCCCGGTACCAGAATGCGGCGTCGGGCGTCTTTGAGAACGCGATGTTCCCGTAGATACCAGGCACCGAGGCCGGTACTCTGGCCCTGGCAGCTTTCAGGAGGGCTTCGGCGGCGCCTTGTCTGCGCTCCTGCGGTTCAACCGCGAGGCTGAGCAGTTTCCACCAGGTGAATTTCCGTGTCCCTGTGAAATGGCCTGCCGCGTCAGAGGTATTGGCCTCCACGGGTGCTGGGCCAAGGAGAAGGTGCCCGACCTGCTGCCCCTCGACTTCGGCAATGAGGCAGACGCTCTCGCTCTCCTCGGACAAGTGCCTGGTCCAGGTGAACGGTGTCTTGACGATCCGGTCCGCTTGCCCTTCAAGGAACGGGATATCAGAGTTCTTGGCGTCTCTGATGTTGACGGGGTGGTTCTCGCTCATGCCGCTACCTGCTTTCCGCGGGCCCTGGCGATCGCGTCGGCCCAGGCCTCGTTGGTGTCGTGAATCCGTTTCTCCGGTTCGGTCAGGTCGACCCGGAACGGGATACCCGGCGCGTTGGAAGTCTTCAACAGGAAGTGGCCCCGGCCCGGAGGCGGGTTCATTTCTCCTGTTGCCGGGTTGATCGTGCCCTCGGCCGACCAGTCCACGAGCTGCTGGATCTCCTTGTTCGAGAACCGGCGGATCTGGCGCAGATCCTCTTGCTCGTTCTCGGCCAGGCCGCCCAGGAACACCATCGAGCTGCGCTCCACGAAGCCCATGGCCATCTTGGTCCGCTCCTCCGTGGAAAGCCGTAGGTCCTTCATGGAGTGAGTGATCATCAACTGCCCCAGGCCCTTGGTGCGGTTGACCTTCGTGATCTCGTTGATCCGGTACACCGACCCTTCCCAGGCCTGGAGGATCTGCCACAGCTCGTCCATGACCATGAAGTGGTGAACCTCGGGGCCCAGTTTCTTCTTGCCCTCGGGGTCTTCGGGGTCCGGCTCATCGGCCAGGATCTTCGCTGAGAGGGCCCCGCCCTGTCCGTAAGACCAGATCACCAGCTGCGCGGCCGCCCGCAACAGCGCTTCGCTCTCGTCAATGCTGGAGACGTCGAAGACGACGGGCTGGTAGATGTCCATCTCCACAGTGGTTTCGCCCCAGAACATGCCCTGGAAGATCCCGTCCGGGCCCAGGCCGATGATTCCCTTGACCAGGTCCCGGACCTCGGCGTCGTATTCCTTCTCATCCATGTCCAGGATGGCGGCGCGGATACGCGGGTGCCGGTCCTGGATCACCCGCCTCAGGTCGGCCAGAACCGGCTGGCGGCCCTCGGCCGCTGCTTCCTCTGTGGCCACCCGGATGGCGGCCGAGAGGATCGTGTGTTCGGACTGTTCCTCGGTCAGGCGGCGCTGAAGGATCATTTCGATCAGGCCGGCTACGGTGTTCACCCTCCGGCCATGGATCTGCCCATCGACCTCAGCCCGGGTCTTATCGGACAGCTTGTTCAGGTAGTGCCAGATCGGGCCTGCGTCCAGTGCGTTGATACAACCGACCCCGCCCAGGCCCAAGCGGATGTGCTGGCCGCCCATCTCCTGGGCCATGCCGACGTAGTCCGGCTTCAGGTCCCCCAGACACAGCGGGATGAATCCCAGGTCCTTCAGCATCAGGCAGATCCTCACTACCAGGGAAGACTTGCCGCGGCCGTTCAGGGCCAGCACGAAACCTGACGGTGCGGAGTAGATTCCTGCCAGGAACAGGGACAGCGGGTCACCCATCAGGGGTTGGCCCGTGCGCAGGTTCCGTCCGAGCAGCGCCCCGATCATCGGGGATGCCGTGCCGACCCCGAACGGCCACATGCCCCCCACCTGCGTGGACATGCCCTGGAACTCCAGGGGAGCGTCCACGTGCAGGTGTGCGCCACCACGCGGGGCTTCAAAGCCCCTGGGGGTCAGGCCAGGAAGAGCATCGTAGGCCGCGGCGGCCGCCGGGGCTTCCTTACGCAGCATCCGGTACCACTGATGCATGGTCCAGTCCGCGAACTCGTCAATCTTGCCCATCGAGCGCTCCTATCCGCTTAGAGTGACCGGCGCATGGCCGAGCTGACAGTGGCGTACTTGGCCGGAACAACGCCCAAGCCCAGGCCGATGGCGTGGCCGGCGTCGTGGCCTCCGTCCGAGGGACGGATGCTCATCGTGACACCCGTGCTGCACGCCCTGCGAAGAGCCGCCGTGGCCTTGGCCAGCCGGTTTTTCTGATCCGGACCCGCGGCCACGGTGTTCGTCATCACGAACGCGAACCGGACCACGGCAGCGCCCCGGGCCTGCTCCTCCGCGCCGGCAGCGGCGCTCGTGAGGTCCCTGGCACCGACGGCTGTGGCAGCCTTGCCGCCCTGGTTCAGCTCGAAAGCACGGTCCGTCTGGTCCGATGCCAGGGTGCTGCTGGATTCCTCGGGCCCCAGTACCCGGTAGAGCATGGTGATGCGCTTCTGGTCCGAGACACCGTCAGGCATCAACAGCGCGTCCATTGAGTCATCCGCGAAGAACCCGGCCGGAGGCTTCCAGACCGAATGAGTCTGGGAAACGTATCCCGAGTGCTCCCAGTGCTCCAGGGCGGAATCGGCCGCTGGCGGCCCGACCTCGAACCATGAGAGGTTCGTGCCGGTGCCTTTCTTCACCCGGGCACGCTCCCTTGCCCGCTCGACCCCCAAGGCACGGTCGGGGTTGTAGGCGACGTAGGCGTAATCGACGACGTCGATCATCTTCATGACAGAGACGGTGTGGGAGCCCGCGTGCTGGATCTGTTCCTTCAGTGCCGGGATCTGGATGGCCAGGTCTTCGAGCATGTCCTCGGCTGTCCGGGCTTCCGTTCCCTCCGCGGCGATCTCAGCGGCCGTGAACGTCATCGCGACATGCTGCGTGAGCCGCGGCATGTTCGAATTAACGCTGGCCACGATGCCATCGACCGTCTCGCGCACGAACGTCCCGACCGTGGCGGGGTCCATCGTGCCGTGGTTCTCGCGGGCCTCGTTGATCGCGGACGGGAGACGTGCGCCCGGGTCCCGCGTCGCCTGGGTGGTCACCGCGATCTGTACCAGGTCCACGACGAGGCCTGCCTGTGCCTGGAACCCGGCCCAGCCGTCCACGAGCTGGTCGATGGTGGACTGGTCGTTGTACCCGCGGCCTTCGCCGGCGCAGGAGAAGAAGATCGTGGCCGTGCTCTCGCGCGGGTTCCACAGCATCCCGAACCGGTGCCCGAACGCGTCGGTCCCTTCATACGGTTCGGTGCCGGCCAGCAGGCCCGGAGCCCGGAAGGTGCCGTCGGGGATCCTTGATGTCGGCCCCGACACGTACTTTGTGGTGCCTTTGCGCTGGGCCTTGCGGAACGCGGCCCGGTTCCTGCTCTGCTCAAACGAGGACCGGCCCTGCCGCTTGCCCGTGGCAACCCAGATCACGGCCCAGATCCCTGCCGCGAGCACGAGCCCGGCAGGGATCAGCCAGCCGAGCATCAGCAGAATCGCTGCGGCGATCACGGACACCAACGCTATGCCGGCCCCTCCCATGGACAGCCCGAGGAACCCCGCCGCACGCGGTGTGGTGATATCTCCGTACATTGGGCGGCTCATGCCTCCCCTCCTTCGATCGCTTCTTCAACCCTGTACACGTGCTGCGACAAATGATTCTTAGCCGCGTCCATCCGCCGCCGCCCGGAACCATGCCCCGGCTGCACGGATGCCGGCCGTGGAACAGGAGCGGCGGGCCGTGCCTGTCCCCCGCCATTGACTCCGCCCAGCTCCTGCTTCGGGATCGGCGGAGCCTGCGGAGGTGACAGCGGTTTCGGCTGCGGCGGGGCGGGATAACCATGCCGGGCAGGATTGACCAGGCCGCGGTTCACCGGTGCCGGTGCCGGGCCTCCAAGGCTCCCGCCACCAGTGCCGGCGGTCGCCATCGCGGGTGCGCCCATCCGGCCGCCCCGGGCCAGGTTCTGGGCCTGGGAGCCGCCGATCTTACCCATCAACGACGCACCGCCCATGATTGCCCCGGTCGCGGCCGTCATGCCCGCCATCACCAGGGCACCGGCCCCGACGCCGCGGGACGCTGCCGCCATCGTCGGAACGACCAAGCGGATCAGGGCAGGCAGGACCAGGCCGGCCGCGCCGATCACCATGAACCCGGCCATGGTCTGCAGTGCCAGCTGGTCAGCGCCGAGCTTCGCGCCATCTGTTGAGGTCAGTAGCTTCACCATGGCGATACCGCCGCCATAGATGATGCCGGCGATGGGTTTGAAAAGGCATGTTGCCAAGGTCCAGCCGATCACCTTGTAGAACGCGGCCGCGCCGCGCTCCGTGACCGATCCGGCCGCGAGAACCGGGATCATGCCGGCCACGATCGGGAGCATCCCGTAGGAGAAGATCATGAAGAAGAAGTTCATCAAGGACCCCACCAGGGCGATCAGGAACACGATGATCAGGATGATCACCACGCTCTGGCCGCCGTTGTTGCTGGTCAACATGCCCATGACCGCTTTCTGGTCCCCGGAGAGCGTGAACAGCGACTTGTTGAAGTCCGTCTCCCCGCCGATCATTGTCACGAACCACGGGGCCGACAAGTCACCGAAGGCCAGCAGGAGCCCCACCACGGACAGCGTCAGCCCGGAGAACACCACCGTGCGGCCAATGGCCCAGGCCAGCTGCTCCCCGTTGTTGTTGTTCTTGCGCATCGCGTACTGCACCACCACGAAGGCCGTGGACAGCATGCCGACCACACCGATCAAAACCCGCGTGTAGAGCATCACCTTCTGCGCCGGGGAATCCCCGCCCGCATTCATCAACGACGGGGCCGGGATATTCAGCCACCACGACGAAAGCCACTGCAACGCTGTGACCACACCTTCGTACAACTTTCCGGCCAAACCCACCCAAGCATCCTGAACGGCGTTATTGACGGCACCGCCGACCAAGTCGCCTATCAAATCAGTGCGCTGCATTGGACACCTCTGCAGAGAAAGGAACGTAGCCGTCGAAGCTCGTTACCTTTGTGCCACGTGCGAAAGAATCCGATCCGGCAGGCACGACTTTCCAGTCGTTTCCTTCCCAGTGGAGAGTGATCCGCGTTGTGCCGTTGATCTTCTCTGTACCAACTTGCGAAACGAATCCCATATCCACCAGAGCGGTGTCAGCTTGGAGCTGGATCCGGTATCCGGCAAGGTGAGTGATGCTCCTGTAATCAGGATCGGGGGCCTGCGCCCCGGAGAGGACACGCTTGGCCTGCGCCTCCAGACCGTCACGGTCTGGTCCTGTAACAACGACCGCGCGGATCACGTCAGGCGTGGAGGTGTTGACCGGTGCAGTAAAAAGCTCCCACATCCAATGCACCGCTGCGGCCAGGGCTCCGGTCTGGGTCTTGGCGAAGCCCGTGTCCACGCCTCCGACGGGTTTTCCGCAGGGGCCGGCACCCTTGATCACGGGAATCTGCCCGGATGCCTTGGCCTCCCACCTGTCCACGCCTGGCGCGGTGGTGGTGATGTCTTTAGGAGTGTTGTCCAGGCAGTTCCCGGGGTCTGCGGCCCCTGGGGTGTAGACGATGGTGGGAACAGCGGCAGGGTTAGGAGCCTGTTGTCCCTGGTTCTGGTTGTTGAGCACGCCGAGGATGACCGCGCCGGACAGCAGAACGATGATGAATATCGCCAGGGCCCAGCGGGTCCGCGACAGCTGGCCGGGGTTCATTTTCTCGGGATGAGCAACGGCGTCGTACTGGCTTCGGGTGAAGCTCTTCAAACCCATGTGTTCACTTCCTCTCTATCCGTGGAGTAGTGCAGTAGTGCAGTGCTTCAGTGCTTCAGTGCTTCAGGAAGGTGAACCGGCCGACGAACAGCGCCATGGAAATCACGACGATCAGCCAGATGCACCCGACTGCCTGACGAGGCTTCACTGTTCCTCCTAGGCCGGGACGATGACGCGCCAGATCGTGCCCGCGGCACCGAGCACGACAGCCCAGATCAGCGGCCACATGGGCGCCTCGGCGTCTACCTGGCCTTGCTGGCTGCGCGCCCGGGCGGCCTTGACGATGCCCACGACGAACAACGCGAACAGGGCGGTCCCGGCGATCCAGAGAACCCAGCTCATGAGCGTGGCCAGGGACCCCATGCCCGGCGGCATGGCCGGCTTGGAATCGATGGGGTTCCCGTCCATGCCCACGTAGAACTTCGTGGCGGTGAGGGTGAGGGTGGTGATCATGATTTGTTCTCCTTGCGGAACGTGAACTTGCTGAGCGTTCGGATGAGGTTTTTGGTGTTGTGCCGGTGCGGGACCGGCTCGGCACCGGGTTCCCGCCACGCCGCTTCATACGGCATGGACCAGAGCTTGGGGAACATCGAGCCGATGCGCCGGCACTCCCGGCTGGTGGCGTCGGAGATCTTGGGACGGTCCTGGACCCAGACGATGCCGACGACGTCGTAAATCAGCTCGCCCCGGGCTTTGGCCAGGGCTAGGCGCTCGGCCCCGGCGAGCCCGGCCGGGTGGGTCGGGGCGACGACGACGGCCTGCCCAGACCACACCGGAGGGTGCGCGGTGGCGTCCAGGGCGTCCTCCCCGAGCAGGGCGGCCAGAGTGCTGACACCGGCACCGCCGCAGGCCGCGACCAGCCACAGCGTGCTCTGGCTGATCTTCACCGGGGCCGGTTCCGGTGTCGTTTCCGGGATGCGCAGCTGATCAGCCAGGGCCGCGGAGGAGTCCTGCACGCCGGGCAGGAATTCCCGGTCTCCCACGATGGGGTCATGCTCCCGCACGTCCGTCTCTTCCTCCACTGGCTCCGGTGGAGGAAGAAAACGGGACCCCCAGGAGGTGGTCTGTTCGAGATCCTGCGACATCACAGGCCCTTCGCGACGGCGGCTGCGGCTTTCAGCCATGCCAACCGTGTTGCGGGCTGAAGGGCGCCGAAACGGATGACGCCGGAGACCAGGGCCGGGTCATACGGGATGATGACCGTTTCCCGCACATACTCCGCGAACTGGGCCGCGGTGTTCTCCGCATCTTTGTGCTGCCCGGGGGCCTTCTGGGAGACGATCACGACGGCCTGGCTGGCAAGCTCTGCAGTCCGGTCCCCGCGCAGCGCCAGACCTTTCAGGGTCAGCAGTCCCTTGTGGACGTCGTCATCGTTGATCGTCACCGGGACCACGAGCTGGTCCGCGTGATCGATCATCCGGTTCCAATTGCCCGCACGGTGGTTGTTGCCCGAATCCATCAGCAGAACGTTGAAGAACTTCGATGCGACCGCGTGCAGCGTGTCCACCTCATCGGCGGTCACTTCGTGGGTGCCCAGCAGGTCCGAGTCCGACCGCAGCACGTCGTACCGGTCAGTGATCTGCCGGTGGACGAAGGCGTTGATGTCGGCCGCGCGCGACGCATCCGAGAGCAGGTGCGCTGCGCGGGTCAGGACGTCCAGAGCGCTGGCGCCGTGATCGCCCCTTTCCGTGCGGTCACCCAACGAGCCGGAGGTTTCGTTGTTGTCCCAGGCCAGCACGGACCCGCCGGAACGGCCGAAGACGGCCGCGAGGCAGGTAGTCGTCATGGTCTTGCCCGGTCCTCCCTTCTGGTTAATGACGGCTATCGTGCGGGTCAGCGCATAGTGCCGGGCGACCAGGCGCACCCACTCGCGTTCCAGCCGCTCAGCCTCTCCCGGAGCCAGGGAAAGGCTCGGTACCAAGTTGTTCAGGATCCCCCGCCATCCCTGCACGGCGGGCTCCACGACGACGTCGGCCCGCACAAAGGACTGCGCGTCCGCGTCACGCAACGATTTCCGGGATGGCAACGCCGGTGCCGGTGATTCAGCACCGGCAGGGGCCGCCACTTGGGCGGGCTCCTCCAGGTGAGACAGATCCCGGGACGGGAGATCGCTGCCGCGCGCGGGGCGGGCATGCTCGTCGGAAGGCACCTTTGGGGCCGGCGTGCTTGTCAGAGGCTTTTCCAAAACCACAGCAGCGGATTCCTCGACCACCGGGGATTCCTCCACGGTGGGATCCTGCGCGGGTTTGACCGGCTCTGCAATATGGGCAGGTACGGCAGCAGGAGCTTTCGCAGGGGTCGGCTGGAATCGGGAGCCGGCAGCCGCGTCACGGGCCGGGACAGGCAGGTCTCCGCCGATCAGCTCGGTGTCTCCGTCCGCGTGGACGAGGAGGGCATGCAGGCCCGAGGGATCGGTGATCTCCAACTCGACCGGGACCCCGTACTCGGCCGCGTGCTTCGCCGCGGCTTCCCGCACGGCACGCCGGGCGGAGGGAAGATCCGCGAAAGCCCTTTCGTGGGACTTGCCGTCGGGGTCGGTGACGTTCGTCTGGCCGGTGGAGTCCAGGAACGCAGTGATCTTTGGCTGTGTCATTTTTTCTCTCCTTCAGGTGCAAGTGCGTAGATGCTTTGGTCTGTCCCGGCTTCGACCAGGACACGGCGGTCAGGGAGTGCAAACAAAGGCACAGGAGCATCGGCTGGCGACTGGACCAGGTCACCGGTTGTGCTCACCCTCACGGGCTGCTGATCCTTGGATCCCCACCAGAAGCCGGCACCGAGTTTGCCCGAGGTCCCCGGAACCTCGGATGCGGTGTTCTTGACGGCGTCAATGAAGACATTGCCCACCAGGACGGTGCCCGAGTACCGGTCCACCACGGGTGTGGACGTGGCCGCGGAGGAAGCCGGAACCGTCTTGAGAACCGTGGGGGCCGCCAGCTGGGGAAAGACCGGCAGAACCGCGACCACGGCCTTGTCTGACTTCACGGGACCCGCCCATACGGTCACGAGCGAGCCGTTCCCTGCCGCGTAGACGGCGGTGAGCTTCGTCGTGTCCTTCGGTGCGGGGATGGTCATCGGGGCCGGGAAAGCCACCCCGTCATCGGTGATGCGCCACAGCCTTGCGGTGGAGATCTCCACCGCAAGCAGAGTGCCGCGGTCCACACCGACGACGACGGCCCCCGCAGGAATGCGGCGCAGGGACATGCTCCCGCGGGTCAGGACCATGGCCCGCTGATCGGGAAGGGCGAAGAACACCTCACGGCCGGTGTCCGTGACGGGTCGGGCGGTGGCGTCCCCGGCCTCGAACACCGAACCCGGGGTGCCGTCCAGGCCGAACACCCGCACCTTGCTGCCATCGGAAATCACGATCTTCTGTTCCCCGTCCACGGCAATGACGCGCAGCGCCGATACCGACCCTTCCAAGGCGGTGGACCAGACACGGGCGCCGGTCCGGGCATCGAGGGCGTCGAGGTGGCCGCTGTTGACGGTGATGACCTGGTTCCCGTCCGGGGACAGGACCGGGGCCACGTTCGTCCGCGACGCCGGAACCGTCCAGGAGGCGAAGGTCTGCCACCCGGCCGGCGCGTAGACGGGCAACTGGCCGGCGGGCGCCGGGGCTGCCGCCTGCACGCTCTGCGTGCTCGTGGCGAACCATCCCGCACGCTGCGCGAGGACGACGCCGGCCGTCACGACCACGCAGGCCACGACAAGGACGGCCGTCAGGGCGCGCTTGCCCTGACGGGTTCTTGCCCACGCCATCCATTTCGAGGCCCAGGCGCGCAGCTCCACGAGCGCACCGACCACGGGCACCAAGACCCGGGCGAACCGGCTGCGCTCGGCCCGCGACCGCGCACCGTCCAAGGCGGTGTGTGCGCGGCTTGAGGCCGTTGCAGGACCCGACGGGGCATGAGCCGACGTCAAGGTGTCCTGACGGGCATCCACGATCAGGGACAGCACCTGGTCCCCGTCGACGCCTTCCACACGTGCCCTGTCCATGTGCAGCGACTTGCAGGCCTTCACCGCGGCGCGGCGCGCGGTCTCGAACGGGTCCTCACCCGGAATGGGCAGGACCCGGCGCATGTCCAGGGAAGCGTCGGAGTCGCTGACTATGAGGACTTCGCCCTCCCACCGGAGGGTGATGATCGGCCAGGCCGGAACAGCCACGCTGTTCATCAGTGGCCCTGCCTTACCGGCGGCTGGATGGAGGCCACGCGCCAGGACCCGTCCGGCTGCCGGTGCACGCCCAGCTGCCACGCCCCCTCGGAGGTCCCCACCGTCACGGTGGCGTTGTACGGATCGGAGTCATCCGCCTGCAGCGTTCCCGTGGCAGCCGGCTGTGCCGTCGCCAGGTACTTCGTATCGACCTGGCGGAACTTGGCCAAGAGATCCAGCGACGCGAACGGGGCCAAAGCTTCTGCCCAGCCCGGCTGGGCAGTCCCCGGGCGTGCGTACGCGGCCATGAACTTCACTGCAACGCCCGCTGCGGCCGCCCGGGAGTCCGGCGACCATGCCACCGCGGCCGGCTTGGGTGCGTTCGGATCTTCCGGGGCCTGTGGTCCACTCCCCCACGTCGGGGGCAGGGAATCGGACGGGCCGGTGATCGTGGGCACCGGGGAGGTCTGTGAGGTTGGAGATCCCGCGCAGCCGGCGGCGAGGACAACGACAAGCACGGCGGCACTGATGGCCGCTGCGGCTTTGGCTGGGCTAGGAAGCAAGTCCGAAATCCTTCTGTGTAGGCACGTACAGGAACGCGCTCGGAGTGGTGTTCTTGACGGGCCGGGTGTAATAGGTGTGGTCGTTCGGGGCAGGGTTTCCGTTGTAGCCCTCTTCGACATAGGTACCGTCCGGGTTCACGGACTTCACCATGGCCACGTGGCCGTAAGAGGCATCGGAGCCTCCGACGCCCGGGGCGTAGTACACGACCGCGCCGGCCTTGGGCTCATGCCCGGTGGGCCAGCCCTTGACCTGCCACCCGGTCAGCCAGTTCTGACCGCCCGGAGTGTTGGCACTACCCAAAAGCACCCCGTCACCGCGGAACGAACTGTTCGTGACCTTCCACGGCTGCCCGGCGGTCCAGCCCAGCTCCTGGTTGACCCGGAAGAGCGAGAAATCAACGCATTCGCGGTTGTACATGCCCAACGGGCTGGGCGTCATGATGACAGCGGACTTCCAGGGCAGGTCATCGCCGTCCCCTGCCGCGCCGGCCTGGGAGCACGTGGACGCCGGGACCGCCGATGCGGCACCGGCGTACTTCTTCGCGCTGTCGAGGATCTTGGTGACGTAGTTCTGGGTCTCCGCGTACGGGGGGATGCCGTGCCAGGTCTCCACCGCGCCCCAGCCGGCGTTGTAGCCGGCCAAGGTCAGGCGTGTGGGGTCAAGGTTCGTTCCCGCCGCCATCGTCTGTGCCCGGCGGTAGAGATCGCCCATGAAACGCCCCTGAGCGGCAATCGCGGCCACAGGGTCCAAGACGTCCGCCCCGTTGCCCCAGGTTGCCCAGGTCCCCGGCATGAACTGCGCCAAGCCGGCAGCACCCACAGGCGAGGTGGCCTTCGGGTTCCACCCGGACTCCGCCTCCAGTTGGGCCGCGAGAACCGACGCCGGCAGCCCGGCAGTCTTCGCTGCCGCATCCACCGCCGAACCCCAGCCATTCGGCACACCCTGGGTACTGCCACCAGGCAGGCATGCGGCCGTTGCGGCCTGCTGGCCAGGACCGCCGCTCATCATCATTACGACGAACAGCATCAGAGCCAGCAGACCGCCGATCACGCCGCCAACAACTTTCATCTGCGCCACCTCCCCAAAGGCAGGGCGTATTCGGAGAGGCCCACAGCCATGGCCGTCTTCGCGGTCCAGGCATCCATGCCCCAGAGCGTGCCCGCCGATTCACGCGTCAGCACCACATCGGGGTGACGGATCCGGAACACCAGCCCGGGCCGGGGATCCGAGAACACCGCGGCCGCCGGATGAAGCGTTAGATGCCCTGCCGCTACCAACCCGCCGAGAACCGTTTCAACATCGCTCAGGGTGCCGGCCCGCCGGGAGACTTCCGCCGCGGAGGTCACGCCGGCACAGCGTGCGTCCACAAGCTCAACGTCATGGACCATCTCCAACAGGACAGCCAGCACCTTCCGCTGGTCCTCCGGGACGTCAAGGCCATCGATCCACTCGGCGAACGCTGCACGCTCACGTGCAGAACGATCCTTCAACGCAGCCGTCGCCGGCCACTTCACTCCAAACGGCACCATGCTCGCCATCACTCCCCCTGCTCCGGCCGGTTCCAACCCCTATCACCAGCAACCGACAAAACTCTCCGTATTGACGCCCGGCAAAGCGTAAAACAGGTCAATCGGTACGGTCTTGTCAAATGACGTCTTTGAGACGAAGATCTACGACTTTCCTTGACCTTGGGCGGTGAGCCTATTCACCACCCTAACATTAAATGGTAGTGTAATATGGCGTTTGTGAGCAGATACGGCAAAATGAGCAGGTGCCCCGATACGCGAAACCTCCCACCCCCACCAACCAGCGGGCGGAGGCAGCGATGAAGGTGTTCGGAGCAAACGAAGTGCGGTCCGCAATCATCAGGTATTTGTCCCAGAATGCAGCAGGTTCCACGTCAGGTCAGGTCGCGCGCGATCTCGGAGCCAACTACCAAACGGTTTTCCGGCACCTCCAGGACCTGGAAGTTCAGGGCATAGTCACCTCCGACGCTGGCGAGCAACGCCAGGGCCAGCGTGTTATGTACCGCCTGGACCGCGAAGCGAAAGACCGGGCGCTTGCCGATTACGACAGGTATCTCGACGGCAAGTAGCAGCATCGGTAAGGCGTCGGGGAAGAGATAAGCGACACGCCGTCAACCGGTACCGGTTCCGCCTCTGACATTAAGCAAGTATGTGGAGTATGAGTTCCCAGGTCCCTTATGCAACCCCGAAGCTGGATGGCAATCGTGTTGCTCTGCGTGGGCGTGTTTTCCCGGCTCAGCACGCTCGGGCACATGAGGCGGCAAGTCGCCATGGTTTGTCCGTAAGCGACTACCTTGGTGCGCTTATCGACCGTGACAACGGTCTTCCTAGCAAACTCGATAATCACGGCCAGGGGGCCCTTATCGACCGAGCCAGTTAAAAAGAAGGGCCCGCACTAGGCGGGCCTTCAGCAAGTTTGACGTTCAGATCCGAAATCTTGGCGGACGAAGATCTGAACTTTTTATTAGCACCCACTTACGTGGGTGGAGTTTTTCGTACCCTCTGGAAGGAGGACCTGTCCTCAATGGTACCTGTAGCGGTGCCGGCGTCAACATCTGTTGTCCGTGTCGGTTCACAAGTCACGCCTGAAGAGGCTTGGATCCTTGCCCCTTTGATCGCCGGACAGCCGACGTACCGTCTTGGCCGCTGGATCGGCGAGCGGTTTCAGTACCCTCGACCAGCAACTACACCGAAGATCACGGCGGCGTTGCCCTCTCGGCCGGCCGCAGTCTTGGTTCACGGCGTCGACGGTTTTGTTTCCACTCTCTGCCTTGACCTGGACACCTCCAAGGCCCTCAAACACGTTGTGGACCAGGACGCGGACAGCCTTGGCCGGCTTCTCACTGAATGCGGGTTGCGATGGGTGGAAGACTTCTCCCCGAGCGGCGGCCGGCACCTTTACATCCCCTTGGCCGAGCGGATGGACGGCGCGGCTGCGCGAGAGCTCGTGGAAGCTCTCGGCTTCCTGGCGCCGAGCCTTGACCCCGGTCCTCACCAGAACGTCACCGATGGCTGTATCCGCGTTCCCGGAAGCAAGCACAAGCGTGGAGGCCACCAAACTCTCGTCACCCCCCTGTCCGAGGCATATGACATCATGCGCCGGCCCAATGGCACGGCAGCGATCGACCACCTACGCTCGCGATTGGCCCCTGAAGTGCGCCGGAACCGAGAGCTGAAGGCCCGCAGGGCCACAGTGGGCACCATGCCGGCTGTGTTCCCAACCAGTCTGCCCGGCAGCGAATTGCCGCTCCGGAGAACTGCACGCACGGGTCTCTACGACACGGCACGCTACAAAAGCCCTTCAGAGGCGCGGCTGGCGGTCCTAAACCACCTTGCAGCCTGTTCCTGGACTCTCCAACAGATCCGGATGGAGCTTCCTGGCCAGCTCGCCGGCCTTGCCGCCCTCTACGGCACCGACGCAAAGCGGGATCGGCTCCTCGAAACCGAATGGGCCAAGGCCGTCACCTACGCGGAAAACCTCAAAAATCCAGGCACCACGAAGCGGCGTTTGAAAGATCCGCTTATTAACGACACAAGCCAGACTGTAACCACAGGGGGGGCACTCCAACCTCTGAGCAGAGCAGCTGTCCACTCTCTCGTGAACGATCTCGAAAATGTTCTCTACGCTGTCCTTGACCACAGACTTAAAAGCCTCGGTCGTGAAAGCCACAGCCTTCGGATACTCTTCCGCGCGCTGCTCGGATACCTGCGCACCATGGAAACCGATCTGCTCGACGTTGGCTGCAGGACTCTAGCTACGGCCCTGGGCAAACACCACGCCACGGTAGCCCGACTCCTCCCCCGTCTAGCAGCACTCTCCGACGGGATCCTCAGCAAAGTCTTCGAGGCCCGCGGACGCGCCGCCGATACCTACCTGGTACAGCTGCCCGAGAACTACCAGCAGCTCGCCCGGGAGCTGACTTGGCGAAAAGGGAAGATCTATGGCCTGCGCCCGGTCTTCCGTGTCCTGGGAGATCCCGCAGCTCTCGTCTACGAACACATTGAGCGCGCCAGGACATCCCCCACGACGGCTGAGATTATCCGGGCCACGGGCATCAAAGAAACCGCGGTCAGCAAGGCTCTGGGCGATATGGCGTCCTTGGGCATGATCCACCGTGATGGCCGGCCATGGAAGATCACCTCAGTGGTAAACCTGACCGAGCTCGCAATCCGGTTGGGAGCCACTGACGATGTCGCAGCGCAAATTGCCCTCCACAGGAAACAACGCGGCGAATGGCACGCTTATCTCGACCGCCACAACGGCCAGGAACAGATCAACGAAGCCGATCTGTTCGACGCCGAGAGAGACGAATACTGGATGCCGCCCCCGGACGAGGCCCCGGAACGGTACTACCGGCACCTGATGGACGTGGCTTAAGAGGCGACGGGCGGTTCAGCGGGACTTTGCCCAACGATCTACAGTCGTGTGGGTAACCCGGGCGGCTTTTGCGACTCTCCGCGACGGCATGCCGCGCTCTTTGGCCAAGTGAACGGCGAGCATCCTTACGACATCATCGCTGGCTGAACGGATCATTGCGAAGTGCCAGAGCAGATCCTCAATCGACTGGTTTGTCGAGCCGGCTGACCCTGTCTCGACACGGCTGATGTTCTCCAAGGCGCGCACGATATCCCGTTTGAGTGGATCAGTGGCTATTAGGACGGCGACAAGCTCATCCAGGGGCGAGATGGAGGTAGGTTTCATCCACCTATTGGAACAAATAGTTACAAATGGAACAACTTTCACCGGATCGGTCTTCCCCGCCGCATTCACCACATCCTGGAGAGTCGAGTGCTGTCAGCGGCGCAAACTAGAGTTTCGTCCATGACTATGGACGGATTTGGCCTTCGAGACAATCGACTCCGGGAAATCTACGCCGGGTCGAGCGGCCCGGTGGCCTTCCTGGACGAGTCTTACCGCGCACCGGGCAACCGCGGCCGCGACTTCAACGAACGGCCGTTCTACACCATCGCGGCCGTCGTCGTCGACCGTGAGCAGGCCGCCACGATCAGATCCGCCTTCACTGACATTCCCGGGTCCCTGTTCTGGCACACCACCGAATTCAACCGCGACCCCGTTGGCCAACAATACATCCGGGAAATGCTCGATTACCTCGCCGCATCCGACATGTTCACCGTCATCACCGTCCAGACCGAGATCAAAATTGGCGACGACAACCTGATGAGCTACGCCAGGGCCGAATGCCTCACTACCCTGGCTACGGAACTCACCCGCGGTCACGGCGAGAATGCAGTCAGGCTCATGGTCATGGATTCCAGGGACCGGGTCATCCCCGGTGCCAACAAGACCGACAAGGACACTATCCACCGGCTCCGCAGCGCCGGAATCATCAATGAGAACGTCCAGATCCAACACTCAGGACCAGGTCGGGAACCGCTCCTCTGGGCTCCCGACGTCGCCGGATGGAGCTACCGGCGAGAACTTGCCGTCGGAGACAGCAAATGGTTCAGCCAGATCCGCGATGTCGCCGTGCAGCTGCACGTACACGGGGCGGATGTGTCGTTAAAAAGAAACAGCCCCCATATGCCGCAGCAGAATCCGGGGGCCCTTAGCGCGAGCTCAGAAAGCCAACGCCTCGTTGTTTCAGGGTCTAGCCTAACCCACCAAGGCCAGCAAAGCGAGGAGCTGGCCGCCGTCCGACGCGCCGCGGCACAACAACGGCCCAGCTTCTCCAACGCCCTCGCCCGCGCCGTCGGCGCAGGTGGTCAGGCGCACGTCGAGCAGCTACAACGCCAGGTCAAAGCCTCCCCCAGCAGCGACGGCCAGCAGAAAGCCATCAAGGACCTCGACAAGATCCTCAACGCCCTCACACCCGCCCCAAAGAACCGGCGTGCCGACTCGGCCGACAACAGGCCGGACATCAAGCCAGATCAGGCCACCCGGAGCCGCACACGATAGCCCCTGCGCAATGCAGGGGGTCGGTGTGGTGCTGCCTGACAACCATCACCCCTCTTGATGGGCTCGATAAGCAGTGAGGACTCCGACGAAGAAAGCATTCCTGTTATCTGCCGTCCAAGTGCGGGCGAGACTGATGATCACCCGCATGTGATCTTTACGGAAGCGCAGGGGTCGGGTCTCCGGCTCTACTGAACCACGTGCAAGCTTGGGCATGGCCGGTGCCCGCCCGAAGATGTCATTGGCGGGAATCGGACTGTCATTCGGGGTGAATATCTGCCCGAACCGATTCTCAGCGGCAGCCCAGCTGATCGCGTTCAAGACAATTCCCGGATACGAGATCTCTGTGATGTCATGATGCTCCCCTAGCCACCGATTCAGGTCCTTGGGAAGGTAGAGAGTGACGTGCCCTGAGTGTTCCTCGGCAGCGGGTTCAATCTTCGCTGGGCTGATCACATTAGCCGACGCCTGGTCCTCGGACCGTACCGGTGAAGCATCTGCCGTTGTATCCGCTTCGTGTTTCCCAACCGTGCCTGGCTCCCCGGCAGACGTGTCCGGAACCTCCCAGGAAGCCTCGAACGCAGGCGAAATCCCAGGTGTTTCAGTTGCAGGCTCAGGCGCTTTGTCAGAAATCTGCTCGGCCGGAACAACAACTGAAGGCACCGGTTGAAGAACACGCTTCTTCAGACCGCTGAGTGCGCTGAGATCCATCTTTCCGGGACTTGAAGGCATACTCACTTGGTGGCCACCTCGAGATTCTCGTCAAGTGCTTCCTCCTGAGACTGGAGCTCATTGACGATCTGCTCTGTCAGCCGCATGTAATCCTCGGCCAGATTGCCCGCCGATTGTGCAATGCGAGGTTCATCAGAGGTGCTCTTGCCCTTGTTGCGCAACCGCTCCCAGAACGGTGACTGAGTCGCTGCCCTGGCGGCCAGCTCATGCGCCGCGAGACCGCGGAAACTGGCATCTGCGTCAGCTGCAACAACGTCGCGGATGCTGCCCTCGAAAACCGGTGCGATACCGTCCAGGGACTCCTGCAACAAAGTCCGGGCCTGTTTGTCCACGTTCGTGGCGTTAGTGGGAATGCCGAAGAGGATGACACCGAGCAGCGAAACGGCTGGATTGTCATCCTGAACACTAACGATGCGACGTGCAAGAGACTGAAGACCACGGATTGACTTCGGCTCAGGCTTCACCGGAGCCAAAATCCAACGAGAAGCCAACATCGCTTCCTCGATGGCAGTCCAACCAGCTTCAGAAGGAGGGGTGTCTATCAGGACGACGTCGTAATTCGGGGCAATCTTGGCCAAGGTTCGGGCCACTCCCCCGCGCATCTTGCCCTGACGGGATGCGTCTCCCTGGAAAGTGTCCATGAGCTGTGCTGTGTGATTGCCGCCGGCAAGGACATCCAGGCCTAGCCTTACATCCTTGATGGGCACTGGGACCTTGTCGTACCGGACCGCAATGTCCAGTGCTTCACCGCGGTCGTATCGGTCATCGTTGATTATGCCCAGGTTGGTAGAGGTGTCGCCCTGGGAGTCCAGATCGACGACGAGCACCTTGTAGCCGGCTTCAGCGAGAAGAGCAGCCAGATTGGTCGTCACGGTCGTCTTGCCGACGCCGCCCTTGCCATTGGAGATGCAGATGGTGCGTCGCGACGCCAGTTGAACGGCGGGCGACAACGTGCGGGAGGTGGTTGCCGTATCCATAGTGCACATCCTAAATGCAGCCAGTGCAGAACAGCCGTACATTCACTGTGGTGTCGCACTACAGCATCTGCATACCTACTATGCACTAGTAACGCATTAGGAATGCAGTAGAACGCAAGTAGCTTTGAATTAAATGCGCAGCGGCTTATCAGTTATTCGGTGTTTCATAGAAACAGACAAAGCGAAACTAAATCTGCACTTGCAGCAGCATTTGGACTCAGAAGCTACCAAGCAACAGATATGAAGTAACTGCGCACCTGCTTTGCAGTAGAAATACAGGTAACAATGCAGTAGATCGTGCAGTAGGGGAGTAGTAAGTCAGGCCGCGTGCCGTGAACGGTCGGGGCCTGAAAGGAGGGTGGAGAACTCGGTGCTCGGCGACAGAAGCCCTACAACTGGGGGTTAGTCTTCGCAGTCTCACGCACGGAGAAGAGGGGAGTGGTCGCCCATGACCAGCCCCACAGGCTGGACGGGGCGGATTCGGTTTGGGGAGCATCCTGAAACCACATACAGCTCTCTAGGTCGGTGAGTGAGGTCGACCGGCCGGGCCGTCGAATGAAACCGCGGTCCGCAAGCACGCGGCCGGTGGACACCAGAAGGTTATCCGCCGGAATCCGTTGCGACCCCACTTCGATTTCACCGGCCGCTACCGTGAAAGGAGCTTGTCACCGTCGGGTCGCAGTTCCCCGGTAGGTGAGACGTGCCTATAGAGGGTCTGGCGGGTGATGTCGAGTTCGGTGCAGAGGTCGCTGACTTTGGTTCCGGGCTTGCCCATGGACGCCATGGCGAGGCGGAGTTTGGCCGGGGTCATTTTGTAGGGGCGGCCGCCGTTGCGGCCGCGGGCGCGCGCAGAGGCGAGTCCCGCTTTGGTGCGTTCGGAGATGAGTTCGCGTTCGAATTCGGCGAGGGCGGCGAATATTCCGAAGACGAGTTTCCCGGATGCGGTGGTTGTGTCGATGGCTGCGCCTTGCCCGGTGAGAACCTTGAGTCCGATGCCGCGTTCGGTCAGGTCGTGGACGATGTTGACCAGGTGGCGCAGGTCCCGGCCGAGCCGGTCGAGTTTCCAGACGACCAGGGTGTCCCCGTGGCGTAGGGCCTTGAGGCAGGAGACCAGCTCGGGCCGGTCGTCTTTCTTGCCGGATGCCTTGTCTTCGTAGAGTGAGTCCGCGCCGATGCCGGATGCCAGGAGTGCGTCGAGCTGCAGGTCGGTTGTTTGGGATCCGTCGGCCTTGGAGACGCGCATGTAGCCGACGAGCATGGCAATTCTCCTCTGTCATTTATACGTTCGTTTAAATGACAGTGTGATTTCAAATCGTGTTGGCATTGAAATTTGTCACTTAACCCGTTGTTTATTCTAGGTCACGCAAAGGTGCACTGATTGTCAGTTTGTGACAGAAGGTCGAGAAGAATTTGAAGCTCGGCGAACGTTCCTGGAGACCGCGCACGGATTCTTCACCCCGGCATCTGTACCTCGCGAGGCCGTAGAGACGCCTCGCTGCCGCGATGGCCCGGAGTGCTTTGAAGACCCCGCCGGTCCAGCCAACATACGATGATGATTATGGCGGAAGCATGCAGTCACGCCGCTTCCTGACTATGGAGCAGGTGGCTGAAGAAATGAACGTCAGCGAGCGTGCGGGTCCGTGCGTTGCATAAGTTCAGGGGATCTGAGAGGTATCCAGATCGGCGGCAGGGGTGTTTGGTGGATGCGGGCGACGTCGAGGACTTCGTCGCTGAGGCCTATAAGAGGACGGTGGAGCGCATAGCCACTGGGGCCTTAAAAAGGGAGGACCCGGACACTGTTAGCTGACTTTTGCCGGCGTCGAGAGTCGGGCTGCCGATTGGGACGTGCGATCATCGAGTTCGACCACGGGGTGGATGCTCCGATGTCTGGTACCTGACGGTGAATACACCATTTCAACCAGAAGGTTTCGAGGCATAGCTGCGGGAATCTGGCCACAGACGCCCGTTATTCCGCGGAAATTGGCGCCTCGCCGTCATCGTGGTTCTGGGTGGCGGAGGCGAGGGGCTGTTTGTCGATGATCCCCATTGTGTAGCCCTCGGATCGTTCCATCATTGTGCGGGTATGTGCTCCATCGGCGGCGATCCACAGAATCGAATTGTCGCTGGTGACTGCATCGACGGTGCCCTGGCGGACGACCGTGTCGTGCAGCCGCACCTCCACGACTTCACCGACCAAAGGAAGCCAGTCCGGCTGAATTTGGAAACTCATCGATCTCCTTGAGTGTATTTTGCAGGCCCGTGATGAGAGCGTTCAGCCCCAGAACGAAGGCGCGGTCGGAGGCCGGGCGGCCGGACCCGCGTCGGGCCGCGACCGCGTCGGTGAATGCAGGTGCGAGGTCGCACCGGTCTCCCACGTCGAAAATCCACTCCGGCGCGGAGGCGTCCATCGCGGATCCGAGAATGAAGGACTCGACCGCCACGATGGTGTCCACGACCATGTCCTCTGGCCACCCGCCTGTGCGGAGGCCTTCAGCCACGCGTTCGTACATGGTCAGGGTGTGAGGTGCCCCGGCGATGGGGAGAACCGCAATTACAGGGATGAGAGGGGAGTGCTTCGCGAACGTCTCCCGGTAAGAACGGGCCCACCGCGTGAGTGCGATATCCCAGGGCTCGCTCCCGAAGGACGACGTGTCGATCGCGTCGTTGACGTCGTCTTGCACCCAATTGAGCACCTCGTCCTTCGACGAGACGTGGTTGTAAAGTGCCGAGACCGCAGTCCTCAGCTCGCGGGCAAGCGCCCTCATCGTCAGGGCGTCGTAGCCGTCCCGGCCGATGACCGCGAGAGCTGCTGCCGTGATCTTGTCCCGCGAGAGGACCGGCCGCGGGGGTCTGCCTCGCGGCCGGTCCTCTCGCGTCAGATGATTGCCGTTGCTCAGAGCGGTTCGCTACTGACGTTCGGCGACGGCCGTGAGTTCCACCAGGAACTCCGGACGGGCAAGGGCCGCAACCCCGACCGCGCATCGAACAGGTACGGGAAGCCCAGCAAACACCTCGCGGTACACCTCATTGAAGCCTTCGCGATCACGCGCAATATCGGTGAGGTAGATGGTCAGGTGCGCAAGCGACTCTAGGTCTGACCCGGCTTGCTTCAGCGCCGACTGCAGATTCCTCAGGCACTGAGTCGTTTGAGTCCGGATATCGGAGCCGACGATGGTATCTGTCTCGTTCGTTGGAATCACGGTGACGTATGTTGTGTTGGCTGCAACAACCGCGTCAGAGGACAATCCGTTTCGCTCTGGAGGAATGCGGGTAACTGTCATGCCGCCTTCTTCAATGTGAAACCAGATGGGCGGAACGCTGCCGCCCATTGCGGTTGTTCACGACCATCGATCGCATTGACGATCAGTTCGGCGGACGCCGGCGCAAGGGTAAGGCCCAGCATGTTGTGGCCCGTTGCCACGTAGACGCCGCGGCTGTTGCCCACCTTTCCGATACGGGGCAGACCGTCGACGGTCATTGGCCGGGGTCCGACCCATTCGTCGAAGCGGGCGTCCCAGTCGATGTCGTTGAGGTAGGGCTTCACGGCGTTGACGATGCGTTGAATGCGGTTGGGGTGGAATTGTTCGTGGTTGCCGTCGAATTCCATCGTGCCTGCCAGGCGGAGGCGGTCGCCCAAAGGCGTCGCGACGGCGTTGGCCTGGGGCAGGTTGATCACGTGTTGGGGCATGTTCTCTGTTTTAACCGAGAAGCTGTAGCCCTTGCCGGGCACGACAACGGGCAGTCCAAACCTGTTGCCGAAGAGCTGGTCGCTCCACGCACCGGCGGCGGCGATGACCGCATCCCCTGAGTACTCACCTTTCGTGGTCAAGACGACTGATTTGTCCGTCGTTTCGTGGATCGAGGTGACTGTCGTTCCTTCGACGATGTTCACGCCGAGTTCGAGGAGCCGGTTGTGCAGGTCATCGACCAGGGTGGAGGGGTTGACGAACCACTGACCGGGCAGGTGGAATCCTGATGTGATCTTGGAGGATACGACCGGGGCCATGGCCCGGAGGGTGTCGCCGTCAATCAGTTTCTCGGGTACAGGAAGATTGAGAGCCGCGAGGCCCCTCAGTGAGTCGAACTCGCGTTTCGCGGCCGCAGGGTCTGCGAAACACCGAAGATTTCCTTGCTCGGAGAAACTGGTCTTGACCTGATGGCTGCCCAGCTCGCCGTAAAGGTCCAGGCTGCGGGTGGAAAGGTGGTTGAGGAGATGCATTCCTTTGTCGAACTTGGCTGTCGTGCAGTTCAGAGCGAAGCGTGCAAGCCAGGTTGCCAGTGGAATGCTCGGGGGGAAAGCGATGCGAAGTGCCGCGTCCGCATGGAAGGCGTTCATCAGCCCGGTTTTGACCATTCCGGGACCTGGCAGCGGATCGCTCAGTGTCGGGCAGATCTCGCCCGCGTTTCCGCGTGCGGAGCCTCCTCCGACCTGGCCTTTCTCGAGGAGCGTGACAGAGTGTCCCTCGGTGGATGCGTATAGAGCTGAAAACAGGCCGATGACCCCAGCTCCGACAATGATGATCTGTTTTGACAAGGTAGTCCTTTGAATATTCGGGTACGGGTGCGCGGCTGGGCGACTCCGCACGTTCCGGTCAGCTCACGTTGCGGAGAAATGCTTTCGTCCTGGCGTGCTGGGGGTTAGCGAGTACCTGGCTGGGTGGCCCGCTCTCGACGACAACTCCTGCGTCCATGAACACCACGGTGTCTGCAAGGTCGCGGGCGAAGCTCATCTCGTGGGTTACCACGAGCATTGTCATTCCGTCGTTTGCGAGTTCGCGGATGACATCGAGGACTTCGCCGACCAGTTCGGGGTCGAGCGCCGATGTAGGCTCATCGAAGAGCATCACTGCCGGATCCATGGCGAGGGCGCGGGCGATCGCCACCCTTTGCTGCTGACCGCCGGAGAGGGACGCCGGGTAATTGTCCTGTTTGTGCCCGAGACCGACCCTGTCCAGGAGTACTTCGGCCCGTGCTCTTGCCTCAGCTTTGGTCTTGCCGCCCACAACGACCGGCCCGGCCATGACGTTGTCGATCACCGACATGTTCCGGAAGAGGTTGAACTGCTGGAAGACCATTCCAATATCGCGGCGTTGGTGGGCAGCCTGTGGTTCGGTCAACCTGATACGTTCAGAGCCGTGTTCGACGAATCCTATGAGCTCGCCGTTGACACGGATCGAACCCTGATCATAGGTCTCGAGCTGGTTAATGCAGCGGAGAAGGGTCGATTTGCCGGACCCTGAGGGGCCAATGATGCAAGTGGCCTCGCCTTTGCCGACAGTGAGGTCGATGCTCTTGAGCACCTCCAGGTGTCGGAAACTCTTCGCGACGCGACTGATTTCTACGACTGGTGCTTGTGTCACGCCTGGGTCTCCGATTCCAATGTGAGCTTGCGGATCTCCTGACGATCCTTCAACTTCCTCTTGCGGCCCGACGGACTGCTGTTGCTGAACCGCCGTTCAAGCCAGCTGAGCACCCACTCCGAGATTGATGTCAGCACTAGGTACCAGACGGTTACAGTGATGAGCAGTTCAAAGGTGAGGAAGTTCCGTGAGTAAATGTTCTGAGCGACTGTCATCATTTCCGCGCCGGCGATGACAACAACAAGAGAAGTTGTCTTGAGCATCCCAATGAACTGGTTTCCCGTGGGAGGGATGATGATCCGCATCGCCTGGGGGAGGATCACCTTTGTCATGCTCTGACGCGGCGTCATTCCGATCGCCTTGGCAGCCTCGGTCTGGCCCTTGTCCACGGAAATAATTCCCGCACGAACGATTTCGGCCATGTAGGCGGCCTCGTGAAGCCCCAGGCCGAGCAGCGCGGCGCTGAAGGGCGTGACCAGGTCATTGGCGTTGATTGTCGAGACATAGTCAGTGAAGGGGATACCTACGGTGATCGCCGGGATGACGAGGGCGATGTTGAACCACAGCAGAAGCTGAACGATGACAGGAGTTCCGCGGAAAAACCAGATGTACCCGGCGGCGACGGCTCTTAGCACGGGGTTTCCGGCGAGCCTCATTACTGCCAGGACGACGCCGCCTCCCACGCCGATTGCCATCGACAGCACGGTGTATGCAATGGTGAAAAGCAGCCCTACAAGGATCCGGCGATCGAACAGGTACGCCGGAATCTGTGCCCACTGAATTCGAGCGTTCGCAAAGACCGCAACCAGCCCGACGAGAACCGCCAACACGGCTGCCGCCGCAACCCAGCGCTTCCACAGCACTGGATTGCGTACCGTGTACGTCTGCTCTACGTGAACCTGTTCCACTTGTTGCTCAACCATCTATGAAGAGAACGGTCGGTCGCCGCCGCCGTTGGTCGTTGCGGTCTTGAGAGCGCCGGACTCCAGGCCGTAGGACTTCAGGAGGTTTGCGTACCACCCGGTGTCGATGAGGTGCTGGAGAGCGGCCTTAACGGCGTCGCGGAGTGCTGCGTCTTCCTTGCGGAAACCCAAGCCGTAGAAGAAGCCCGTGTATAGGGGTTGCTTGGCTACCTCGACAGCTTTTCCGTCCTGAAGCGTTTTGGCAGCGTAAACGGCCGGAGGGAGGTCGTTGGTTACAGCGTCGGCCCGGCCGGTGAGAAGCTGGTTCATCGTGGCTGCGGTGTCAGGGAAAAGGGAAACGGAAATTTCCGGTTTGCCGCCGTCCGTGCACTTTTTCGACTCGGCGTCTACTGCATTGGCCGCACCACTGCCTCGAAGAGTCGCAACCTTCTTGCCGCAAAGGTCGGTCAGGGTGGAGATGCCGGCCGGGTTGCCCTTGGCTACCACGAGGGAAACGGCGGACTGGAAGTAGTCAACAAAGTCAACTTCTTTTTGCCGCTCTTTGTAGTCAGCCATAGATGAAGCGATCACGTCTATTCGGCTTGACTTGAGGCCGGGAATCAGACCATCGAAGTCAACCTGCAAATCATTTACCTTGAGGCCCAGAACCGCGCCGATGCCGCGAATCACGTCGGCGTCTACGCCCCTCTGGACGCCCTGGAACTGCGTGCGCATCGGGAGAAACTCGCCGTCATTGCCTTCGGTGATTCCCGCTTTGACGTACTTTTCGGGCACCAGAGCCGCAAGCTTGGCGTCCTTGGTCAGGGATGCAACGGCGTCCGAGGGGATGCCCGCAGCTTTGACTTCGGCGTCGGCAGCATTGGATCCCGTCGCGCTGGCATTGGGAGCTGCGTCGTTGACCGTGCACCCAGCCAAGGCCAAAGCCAAAGGCAATGTGATGACCGCCACGATCTTTAGTCGATTTTTCACTCTATGAACCTCGTTCACGCTCAGTGCTCTCAACAGAGCAATGGATACTTTGGCGCGCCTCCCCCACTAGTAGCGCGCTACGCATTACATGCTGGCACAGTTAAGTGATGAGCACAACAGGTGCGTGTGTTTTGGAACGCAAGTAGCGCGCTACGCGTTACTGAACTAGCATGGTATGGGGCGCGCATAATTGAACTACCGTGCTGTAATCCCGGCGCGATATGTCGGATGAGCAAGGACGAAGGTGGAGATGTCGAAAGTACGAGAGGCGCCGGCGCTGGCGCCAGCGGCACGCAAGCCCAATCTGCGGGACCATGCCCTAGCGGAACTGCGCAAGGCCCTGATGAATGGGGAGCTCCAGGCGTCTGAGCTGTACTCGGCTGTTGCCTTGGCGGAGAAGCTGCAGATCTCAACAACACCAGTGAGGGAAGCTCTCCTTGATCTGAGCAGGGAGGGGCTGGTAGTCGCCGAGAAGAACCGCGGCTTCCGGGTGGCGGAGATCGTAGAGGCCGATCTTGAACTCCTGGCCAGAGCGCGTGTCTTGCTCGAAGTTCCTCTATTGCAGGATGTGTATGAACGCACCAACGCTTCCGGGTACGAGGATCTTAGGAATCTTGCCGAGGACATCCTAAGGCTGACGGACGAGGATGACCGGTACGAGTTCGTCCGACTTGACCGGGACTTCCATCTCGCGCTCGTGGCCAGGGCCGGCAATCCCTTTGTTACCGATGTGGTTGCCGATTTCCGGAACAGATCGCGGCTGGCCTTCCTCCGCAGCCCGCACGACCAGCAGGAGGTTGAGGAATCAGCCCGGGAGCATCTCGCGCTTCTTGACCATCTGGGGCGGGGTGAGCTGTCCCGCGCGCAGGATCTTCTGACGAAGCACATCCTCGGCTAATCCTTAGTGCCGGGAGGTCTAAGAACCCCGAAGACCGAATCCGGATTGAACTGTGTGCCATGCTCGGGGAAAAGCCTCAGTGGAGTGTGCGTTGGTGATAAGCCTGTTGCGGCTGTATGAACCTCCGCGCTTCTCATCGGCGAAGAACGACCGTTTACGAGGTCACCTTTGACAGGCAAATCATCACTTATGAGGGGCTCTGGTGCCCCCCTGCGGCGGTGGAGCCGCACCCTTCTGACAATTTTCCGTAGCCTTCCGGCAATCTACCGGAACAGCTATAGTCGCCATTAATGAATGACATTCATTTATTGGTCAGCCACCAACGGATGACCGCGGAGAGGACATCATGTTGAATCTTGATCGCGACGTCGTAATTGTCGGTGCCGGTCCGTCGGGGTTGACGGCCGCCCGCGAATTGAAGAAGGCCGGACTCAGCGTTGCGGTGCTCGAAGCGCGCGATCGCGTTGGTGGCCGCACGTGGACCGACACCATTGACGGGGCCATGCTGGAAATCGGTGGACAATGGGTGTCCCCGGACCAGACCGCCCTCATGGGGCTCCTGGATGAACTGGGGCTGAAAATGTACTCCCGTTACCGCGACGGTGAATCCGTGTACTTGGCACCGGACGGCGGCCGCACCCGTTACACCGGGGCTTCCTTCCCGGTCAGCGAAACCACCGCAGCCGAGATGGACAAGCTCACTGCCATCCTGGACGGCCTCGCCGCAGAGATCGGCCCGGATGAGCCCTGGGCCCACCCCAAGGCCCGTGAATTGGACACCATCTCCTTCCACCACTGGCTGCGCCAGAATTCGACGGACGAGGAAGCCTGCAACAACATCGGCCTCTTCATCGCCGGCGGCATGCTCACCAAGCCGGCCCACGCTTTCTCGGCGCTGCAGGCTGTGCTGATGGCGGCTTCGGCAGGCTCCTTCTCCAACCTGACGGACGAAGACTTCATCCTGGACAAGCGCGTCATCGGCGGCATGCAGCAGGTCTCCCTGCTGATCGCCGCGGAACTGGGTGACGACGTCGTAATTAACAGCCCGGTCCGCACCATCAATTGGGAGCCAGCGGGTGAAGGCCACCGCGTGACGGTTGAGTCCGAGCGCGCAACCGTCAATGCGCGATTCGTGATCATGGCTGTCCCGCCGAATCTGTACTCCCGCGTTTCCTACAACCCGCCGCTGCCGCGCCGCCAGCACCAGATGCACCAGCACCAGTCCCTGGGCCTGGTCATCAAAGTCCACGCCGTCTACAGCACGCCGTTCTGGCGCGAAGACGGCCTGTCCGGCACGGGCTTCGGCGCCGACGCCCTGGTCCAGGAGGTCTACGACAACACCAACCACGGAGACATCCGCGGGACCCTGGTGGGCTTCATCTCGGACGAAAAGGCAGACGCCGTCTTCGAACTCAGCGCAGAGGACCGCAAGAAGAAGGTCCTTGAGTCCATCGCAAGCTTCCTGGGCGAGAAGGCCCTGGACACCGAGGTCTACTACGAATCCGACTGGGGTTCCGAAGAATGGACCCGCGGAGCCTACGCGGCCAGCTACGACCTGGGTGGTTTACACCGCTACGGCAAGGACCAGCACGCCAACGTCGGACCCATCTACTGGTCCTCCTCCGATCTGGCCGCGGAAGGCTACCAGCACGTGGACGGCGCAGTCCGGATGGGCCAGGCGACCGCTGCACGCATCATCGCCGCGGATGCCCGGCGGATAGAACCACACCCAATCACCCGGTAAGCCCGACCGTCTCGTGGACTAATGACCCAGGAATCGCCGTGCACAGATGCATGAAATGAACGAAGGAATCTTCTATGACCCCTTTGCCCACGTTATGCCGGGGGAGATGTCCGCGCCACGAAAGTCTTTCCCCGATGCGGCCTCACAGACAAAGCCACAGCTCCCTCGCCTGCAGGAATCCGGCAACGTCAGTCGAGACCGCGCTGTGCTTCAGGTCGTAAAGGACCTCGAGCGCTTGCGAAGGCAGAGGAACCTCTTGTAAGCCTTTTAGCTTTCGCACCCGAAAATCCGGACCCTGGTGACGCTATTCCCTGTCACAAGGGCTGTCTTATCCACGGCGTGCGATCTCTCTGCCGCCCTTTTGAGCCATGCACCTATTTACCTGTAGAGAAAGAAACCGATGGCCAACATCCTAAGCAGCTCCGAGGAGGCGAACCTGGCCGAGACGATACCGATGTTGTCAGCCGAGAAGGATGCAGTCACGTGCGATGACGATTGCTACTTCTGCCAGGGACCAGAGACTGACTGACTACTCCTGGGCTGCCGCTCGTCAAACGACGAGCCCTATTTCTATCGGAACTTCCTGACTCTCGCAACTTGGGAGGTTCCGGTGTTTCCGCTGCTCCTGCGCAGGGGTCTTGCGGTCTAGAGGTCTGGGCCAGCGATGCGGCTTCATGCACCCCGGCAGCTTCCACGTCCGCACCTGCCGCGGTTTGCCCTGCAAGCTGCGCTGCCTACATACGTCCGCTAGGTACAACACCCTAAGATTCCGACAAAGCTCAAGGGCCTGAGCCCGGTGGAATACCGTGCTCAGGCCCTGCTATCTGCTCCGTTACTTGACCGCCTTGTGGGACATATTCATGGAGCGGCGATGTTCCACTTCCGGCCACTGCTGGGGATACTCCATGCGTGCGTGTTCCTCGGAGATGTACCCTGACTCGAGGTCGTCAAGAATCCGCTCCGGGGTGCGCTGATGTGGGCGACCGTAGCCTCCTCCTCCAGGTGCGTAGAAGGTGAGCGTCTCACCGTGTCCGATGCCGATGGTGGGGCCGGTCTGAAACTCGAGACGGCGTTCCCGTTCGGTGCCCTCGTTGAGGACCCATTCACTTCCCTTTGCGGCCCCTCCACCGAAAAGACCCTGCGGAGGGATGGCCGAACGCTGTGAGGTGTGTGAGAGGAGACCTTCGTACCCCAGGCACTGCCACGACAGAATGACGCCCAAGCCGCCTCGGAACTCACCGCTCCCACCGGAGTCCTGGCGAAGTTCCTTGCGCAGGTAGAGTACCGGCGCCTCGCTTTCCAAGCTCTCAATCGACGGTGAAGCCACGTTCGTGATCCACCCCGGCATGCCATTGAGACCGTCCTTGGTGGACCTGGCCCCGAGTCCTCCTGTGCTGGGTCCGGTGCCCTGGTCCCAGGATTGCCTGCCGGTGAGATCGGCGCCGGTCGCATCGGGATCGGGGTTGATGGCGGACCCATGGCAGTACACCATGCCGCACGAGTTTGCGACGACGTCTTCCGGAACAGCACTCGCCATCGCCTCGAAAACGAGATCCACGATCTGGTGGGTGATGGCCATGCGCTGGTAGACGGCAGCAGGCTCGCGCGGGTCGACCAGAGTTCCCGGTTCCGTCCGCACCTCCACGATGTTCGCGGTGCCCTGGTTCTTGGGAATGTCCGGGGGCATAAGTGCCATGAGCCCGAAGAGACTCGCTGAGATGGTCGCAGATTTTGGACAGTTGATCGGACCGGCTACCTGCTCTGCAGTGCCGGTGAAGTCAAACACGATGTCGCTGCCGCTCACTTCGATAGTGAGCTTGAGCCGGTGGGGGCCACCCATCGATCCGTCTTCCAGCACCTTCGTCTCGGCCTGGTAGCAGCCGTCGGGAATGCGTTCAATGTAGGCGCGGGTGCGGCGCTCCGCGTACTCGATTTGGTTCTCGATCGCTTCGGTGACCGTCTCCAGACCGTACTTGTCGACCAAGCTGAGGAAGCCTTGTGCGCCGACGCGTGCCCCGGCAACCTGTGCGAGGATGTCGCCTTTCTGGGCGTACGGGGCATTGGTGTTGGCCAGAATCAGGCGGAAAAGCCGCTCGTCCAGTTCTCCACGGCGGAACAGCTTTACTGGGGGGATGCGCAGACCCTCGTCGAAGATTGAGGTGTGCCAGCCTTCAGGATCGACGCCGCCGGTCCCGGCTAAATGCGCGAAGATCGTCGAGAAGCCGAGCAGGGTTTCGCCGTGGAAGATCGGATAGTAGACGATAAAATCCGAGGTGTGGTGGGCGCCAAGGCTGCCGTCAATGAACGGGTCATTGGTGAGCAGCACGTCCCCCGGCTCGATCTGATCGGCCGGAATTTCATTGCGCAGCATTGCCCGCAAACACGGGCCGAGGGCGTTCAGATGAACGGGTATGTTCGCGCCTTCCGCAAGAAGGCGGCCGTTCGCATCGAAGATCGACGAGGAACAGTCCTTGCCCTCCTTAATGAGGAGTGAATAGCTGGTTCTCTCCATTGTGTCGGTCATTTGTTCAGCGAGCGATTCCATGTAACTGCGAATAACTTCGACGGTGACTACGTCTACTGCCATTTTCTGCTCCTTGTAGCTTTGTCCGCGGGTGGGCGGGCGTTCAATCCGTGATGACAAGGTCGCCGGACTCGTCGACTACGCATCTCTGTCCGGGGAGGACAACGATGGTCGTCAGGTTCTCCTGCACGACCGCCGGGCCAACGATCGAGGCCTTGAATCCAAGGCTTGCGCGCTCGTAGAACGGAGTCTCATGCCAGCCCTGGAAGTACGCACGCTGAGTACGTACGGGAGTCGGCGACTCTGACCTCTCAGCGGCGTCGATGCGCCACTCGGACACTTTCGGGGCACGCACGAGGGCGTAGGTCTTGACGTTGACGAGTTCGACCGGGTCTTCGGGCGCTGCATGCCCGTAGCGCTGTGCGTGCGCTTCGTGGAAAGTGCGTATGACCCTGTCACGTTCCTGGTCATTGAACTCCCCGCTGCTTGAGATCGGAAGTTCGTACGTCTGCCCGAGATAGCGCAAATCGAGTGTACGGAACAACTCCGTATCGTCTGGTTTGATCGATTCTTCTGCAAGCTGCTCAAACAGTTCCTCGGCGATGGCGGCGAAGCCTGCCTCAATGTCGGCGGCCGCGAAGGTGTCGAGCACTCCGCGCATCACCCGCAGGTGATCGTAGCGCTCGTCGGTGATCAACAGACCCAGCGCTGAGGTGTTGCCAGGGTCGCGGGGAATGATGAGGGACCTCACCCCAAGTTCACGTGCAAGGAAGCCGGCCAGGAGTCCGCCGGCACCGCCAAACGCGATCATGCCAAGTTCACGGGGATCGTGGCCGCGCTGGACGGTCATCCGGCGCGCGGCGCGCAGGCAGTTGGAGATGGCGATCTGGATGATCCCGTACGCCGCTTCTTCGATGCTGTAGCCGAGTGGGTCGGCGACGTGCTCGCGGATTGCTCGTCTCGCGGCATCAACGTCGAGCAGTGATCTGCCGCCGAGGAAGTGGTCAGGATTGATGTAACCGAGCGCGACGGCGGCGTCGGTGACAGTCGGGGCGGTCCCGCCCTTGCCGTAGCAGACAGGTCCAGGTGTCGCGCCGGCGCTGCGTGGCCCGACGCGCAGCGCGCCGCCGTCGTCGACCCAGCCAATGGACCCGCCGCCTGCGCCAATGGGGTGGACCTCAACCACTGACTGTTGGATGGGCTGATCGTGGATCTCACCCTGGAGCATTTCGATTGGGCCGGATTCGAGCACGATGGCGAAGTCGGTGCTCGTCCCGCCAGTGTCCAGGGAGATGCTTTTCTCGATGCCGTGCCGCTCACGCACCACTGCGGCGGCCATGACGCCGGCTACAGGCCCGGAGTTGATGATCCGGACCGGGGCACGGGATGCAGCCTCGAAGGACATCGTTCCGCCGTTCGCCTGCATGACCTTGAGGGGGCAATCGATGCCGATTTCCCGGATGAGCTTCTCCAAGTGAAGCAGATGCGAGGACAAGGCCGGCTTGACCATGGCATCGATCGCCACAGTGCTGGATCGCTCGTATTCTCCGATGGCCGGGCTGATGCGGGAGGAGACCGAGAGGTGGATCTCCGGCGCGTGTTCCTCGATATACCTTTCGATTTGAAGTTCGTGCTGCGAGTTTGCGTAGGAGTGAAGCAGACACACGGCAACTGATTCGACCCCCGCCCGGCGAATATCCTCCAGCACGCCGGCCAGTTCGGTTTCGTCAAGGGCGTGGACGACACGGCCCCGGTGGTCAATACGCTCAGAGACTTCATAACGGCGGCTGCGGGGGATGACCGAGCGCGGCTGGTCCCACTGGATGTCGTAGGTGCTGCCGGTGCGGAAGGAGCGTCGAAGTTCCAGCACGTCCTTGAACCCGCGTGTAGTAATGAGCGCTGTCTTGGTCGATTCCCCTTCGATGATGCGGTTTACCATGACGGTCGTGCCGTAGACGATCATGGCGATGTCCTCGGCGGCAATGCCGTTGACGGCCATCAGCCGCTGCAGCCCATTGATGACGCCGACTGCGGGGTCGTCCGGAGTCGAGGAGACCTTATCCACCCATGTCTGGCCCGTGTCTTCATCCATGAGGACCGTGTCGGTGTGTGTCCCGCCCGTATCGATTCCGATGCGGTACATGTGACCTCCCAATATGTTCTTCTTCTGACCTTTGGCCAGCTTGATGTGCGATACGGATCAATTTAGGGACGTCTTGGCGTTACAACCTATATCCGAATTGATGAGATTTTGGGAAGACCTCTATAAATCTGTATGAAGTCAAGCGGCGAAATAGTCTGTTAGCTTTCTGCTACTACGACAACACCCTAGTGTGAGATGAGAATCACACATTCTCCGGTATTGCCGGATTGAAAGGTTTACAATGTCCGTCTTAACCAAGCCGACACCCGATACCCGGGTGAAAAGCCGGTGGGGATCGCTTCCCCTGCTTATCCCGGCGATGCTGGTCATCCTCGCTCTTGCGGTCGTGCCGCTTCTGCTGGTGCTCAGGAACAGCTTCGCCATCGGCGACGCGTACGGGGGAATCTCTGGCGGATTTACGCTTGCCAACTATGCGGCCCTCATGGATCCGGTGTACCTGAAGGTTCTCGGGTACAGCGTTCTTCTGGCCGTCGTCAATACTTGTTTCTGCCTCGTGGCCGGCTATGTCGTCTCCTACTACGTGGTCACGAGACCTCCGGGCCGCCAGGCACTGGTGTTGTTGCTGCTGGTGGTTCCGTTTTTTACTGATTTCATGGTCAGGACCTTCGCCTGGATCACCCTGCTCTCCTCTGACGGGCCGATCCTGAAGCTCCTCGCCGTGCTCGGTCTGTCCAGTCCGGGAACCTCGTGGGTGCCGAGCACCGGCGCGGTTCTCATGGGGCTGCTGTACGCGTTCCTGCCAACGGCAGTCTTCCCGATCTTTGCGGTCATGCGGAGCATTGATCCAAGCCTGAAACAGGCAGCTCAGGACCTTGGCTGCACCGGATGGGGTGTTCACCGCCGCATCATCATCCCGCTTACCGCCCCGGGCCTGGTGTCAGCTTCGATGTTGACGTTCGTTCCCACCCTCGGCGTGTTTGTCATTCCTGTTCTTCTCGGCGGCGGCAAAGAGCAGCTCGTCGGAAATGTGATCGTCACCTTGTACACGGAGTTCCGTGACCAGGCCGTCGGATCGGCTGCTTCCATTGTCATGCTCGCGTTGATGGCCGTGAGTGTTCTTATCGCCGTCCTGCTGGGACGCCTACGGAAGGTCAGCTAATGGATCGGTGGTCAAACTGGGCTGGCAGGGCAGTCCTCGTGTTCCTGTATCTGCCGATTGTTGCGGTCGTCGTGTACTCGTTCAACGACTCGCCGGCCGCCACGGATTTCCGCGGTTTCACGCTCCGCTGGTATGTCGCTCTTGCACACAACGAGGCGTTGCTTAGCTCCCTGCGCACAAGCCTGCTCGTGGCCGTCCTGGCCGCAAGCTTTGCAACCGCGGTAGGGCTGGCCGCAGCCTTGGGCCTAGCAAGAAAAGGACTACCTGGTCAGAAGATCATGCTTGGAGCGATCATCCTCCCGCTCGTGGTGCCGGAAATCGTCCTGGGTGCCGCCCTTCTGAGCCTGTTCAGCGCCCTTCACCTGACGCTGGGTTTTGGAACGCTGGTCCTGGGGCACCTGGTCATCACGCTTCCCATGGCGACCCTGGTACTCCTGGGCGCCGCGCGGGCTCTGGATCCCTCGCTTGCGGACGCCGCCGCCGACCTGGGGTGCACACCCTGGGAAACTTTCCGTCGTGTCACCTTCCCGCTGCTGCTTCCCTCCATCGGCGCCGCCTGGTTGCTGAGCTTCGTCACCTCCTTCGGGAACATCGTCCTCTCCACCTTCACCAACGGCGTCGGCACCACAACCCTGCCCCTACGCATATTCTCCTTGGTTAAGAACGGACTCACGCCCGAAATCAACGCCCTAGGCTCTGTACTCATCGTCGCCACCATCACCATCGTCCTCATTGTCGGAGCGCAACAGCTGCGCCGCATACTGGCCCCCGCTTCTGCTCCGGAAACACCAGTCCCGCCCACTACTACATAGCGCACCCCAACACTTCGTAGTTTCGCTTCGAAAGGCAACCTCATGAACCGCAGACTTGCTGCACTAGGCAGTATTGCCGTTATTTCCCTTGGCCTCGCCGCCTGTAGCAATGGCGCCACAGCCGGAGCGCAGGATCCCAATGCCAATAAGACCCTGAGCATTTACGCCTGGGCCGATGAAATCCCTAAGTCCGTCACCGACGCCTTCGAAAAGGAGACGGGCATCAAGGTCACAGTGGACAGCTTCGACAGCAACGAGACGATGACGTCCAAGCTCTCGGCTGGCGGTGCCAGCTACGACCTGGTCGAGCCAAGCCAGTACGCCGTTACGCAGCTCGCCACCCAGGGCCTCATTGCCGAGCTGGACCATTCCAAGCTTCAGGGCCTGGATAATCTCTCACCCCAGTTCGCGAACCCCAGCTACGACCCGAAGAACGCCCATAGTATTCCCTGGGTCTGGGGCACCACAGGCCTGGCGTACAACGAAGACTGCACCGGCGGCCCGGTGGACAGCTGGCAGGCTCTCTTCGACGCAAAGTACAAGGGCAAGATCTACATGCTGGACAACATGCTCTCGTCCTACGTCGCCGCTCTGCAGGTAAACGGCTTCAAGGCATCCAGCACCAACGAAACCGAAATCGCCAAGGCCACCGATTCCCTGCTCAAGCAGAAGCCGCTGCTGGCCGGGTACAACTCGACCAACCAGATCGACCTGCTCAGCAAGGGCCAGGCCTGTGTCGTACAGACATACGGCGGAACCAGTCTTGCCAAGGCTGCCGCGGCCAACCCCAAGATCCACTACGTCATTCCGAAAGAAGGCGGCAGCGTCTGGACCGACACCTTGGCGATCGTCAAGGGCTCGCCCAACAGTGAGGCAGCCTACAAGTTCCTGAACTTCACGCTTCGTCCTGAGATCGCGGCACTGGCCACCGACGACGCCTCCCTGGCCAGTGCCAACGCCAAAGCAAAGGCCCTGGTGAAGGACCAGAGCACCACAACCAACCCAGCCATCTACGCCCCGGACGCTGCCGTGGCCAAGGCTGACTTCCTCCTGGACCCCGGCACCGCGCTTCGGTTCTTCCAGCAGGGTTGGACCAAGGTACGCGCATCATGATCCAAACAGAGCACAGGAGGACCGAAGTGCAAGACAACGCCGGAAGTCAAGGGACCCTTCCCTCAGTCCGGCTCACGGGGCTTACCAAAGTCTTCGGCGGCAACACAGCCGTCCACCCCACGGATCTGGTGATTGGCCGCAACGAGTTCTTCTCCATCCTCGGCCCCTCCGGCTGCGGCAAGACCACCCTGATGCGCATGATCACGGGATTCGAAGAACCCACCGGCGGAACCGTTGAACTGGACGGTGCGAACGTGACGGGTGTGCCGACCCGCAAACGTGACCTGAACATGCTGTTCCAAAGCTACGCACTGTTCCCGCACCTCAGCGTCTACGAGAACATTGCCTTCGAACTGCGAGTACGCCGGATGAAAAAGGCGGCAGTGGACCTCGCCGTCCGCGAAGCCGTTGAGCTGGTCCGGCTTACGGGCATGGAGCGCCGCAAGCCGGACCAGCTCTCCGGCGGACAGCGTCAACGGGTTGCCCTGGCCAGGGCTGTGGTGTCCCGCCCTGCGATTGTGCTGCTGGATGAACCCCTGGGAGCGCTGGATCAGCAACTGCGCAAGGAAATGCAGTTCGAACTCAAGAGAATGCAGCGTGAAGTCGGAATCACCTTTGTCTATGTAACCCACGACCAGGAAGAAGCCCTGACCATGTCGGACCGGATCGCTGTCATGAATGCCGGCCGCATCCAACAGATAGGGTCACCGGAAGACATCTACGACCGCCCGGCCAACGCTTTCGTGGCCGGCTTCATCGGCACCTGCAACCTGCTCAAGGGAACCGTCGACGGATCCGCCTTCCGGATCCCCGGGCTGCCGGAGTTGCCCATCGCAACAGACCGGGTCCACGACGGCGGAACGGTGCTGACAGTGCGACCGGAACACACCCGGCTGAGCGCTGCCCCCATTGCCAAGGAGGGGTGGGTGTCGGTGCGCGCGGCGATTTCGGAGTCCGCTTTCTGCGGGGACGAACGCCGGTATCACGTACTCCTCCACGGAACCGAGCCTTTCATCGTCGTCGAGCAGGCAGACACCGTGACGTCGTTCGCTGCAGGACTGCGGGAAGGCGAAGAGGCCTGGGTTTCCTGGCCCACCGCTCATGCACGCGTCATCCGGGCATGACTACGTCAGGCAAGGGCGAACTGCGGCTATGCAGGTAGCCCTCGCCCAATTTGCCCCGGTGAACGACACGGAACGGAACTTCACCACCATCTCCGGGCTGGTCCGCGAAGCCGCGGAGCGCGGTGCCGAACTGATTGTCTTCCCCGAGGAAGCCATGCTGTCGGCCGAAGGCCTGGACACACCGCTTGGTGAGATTGCCAACCGGGAGTGGCCCAAATTCACGGAGTCGGTTTCCGGGCTGGCCGCCGCCCACGGGCTTGCCATCGTCGCCGCCGGATACGAGGCCAACGGTCCCGATCTGCCCTACAACACCATGGTGGCTTTCGATGGCTCGGGCGAACTCTTGGGAAAGTACCGCAAGATGCACCTCTACGATGCGTTTGCCTATCAGGAATCCGCTTACGTGATGCGCGGCAACGAGGGACCTCAGGTGCTGGACATCGGTGGATACCGGATGGGGCTCATGAACTGCTACGACCTTCGCTTCCCGGAGATGGCCAGGGTGCTCATCGAAATGGGGGCTGAGGTCTTGCTCGTCTCGGCGGCCTGGGTCAAGGGCAACATGAAAGAGGACCACTGGAGCACCTTGTTGCGGGCCCGGGCCATCGAGAACACCTGCTGGGTCGTCGCGGCCTCCTCGACCAGCAGCGGCTGCATCGGCCAAAGCATGGTTGTCGATCCGATGGGAGTCATCCGCGGATCCCTGGGCGATGACCGCGCCGGAGTCCAGGTTATCGAGATCAGCAAACAACGGACGGCCGATGTCCGCGTCGCCCTGCCCGTCCTGCTCAACCGTCGAATCATGCTGGTAAAGGAATAGAAATGCCCGTCAACATCGGCCCGGACCCGTCCAAGCCTGACCAAATGCTCATGGCTCGGGCCGGTAGAGTAGCGTTCCCCACCCTCGGGCACTATCTGGAAGACGGATTCGTGGACTTCGACATACGCCGCCAAGTCCCGGGGCCCAGGGTCATTGGACGCGTCGTCACCGTCAAAATCACCGCCACCGATTCCACCATGCTCCATCATGCTGCGGGCCTCGCTGGGCCGGGGGACGTCCTTGTCGTGGACACCGGCGGGGACCGCCGCCACGCACCCCTGGGTGAAGTGGTCGCCTCGGCACTCCACGGCCGTGGAGCCGCCGGGATCGTCGTGGATGGGCTCTGCACCGACATCGAGGAACTGCACAACATCGGGCTGCCCGTCTATGCCCGCGGAACAACCTTGCTGACAACCAAACTGCACGGAATCGAGGACGGCGGACTGAATATTCCGGTGGTATGCGGCGGTGTCGTCGTTACCCCGGGAGACGTTGTCCTCGGGGACGACAACGGGCTGCTCATCACCTCATCGGACCAGCTCGAAACCGTCCTGGCCCAAGCCATCCAGGACGACCAGGCGGAACCGGCACTTGTCGCGGCCGTCAGGGATGGGCGGCCCCTGGGGGAGCTCACCGGCGCCACCGGCACCATCCGCGGCTTCAGCCAGGCCTGAACGCCCTCAATCAATCAAGGAGGTTCCGTTTGATCATCAAGGCAGCCGTCAACGGGGGACGAAACAAGGAAGACCATCCAGCGACTCCCGTCACCGCCGAGGAAATAGCCGCAGACGCCCGCCGTATGCTCTTCGCCGGCAGCGACGTCGTCCACGCACACGCACGGACCCCCGACAGCTACCAGACCATCGCGGGCGAACATGTGGGCGCCATGATCCGGGCCGTCCGCCAGGCAGCGCCAGGCATTGTCATTGGCACCACCACGGGACTGTGGACATGCTCCGGCCACCGGGAACGAATGTCACTCATTCGCACCTGGCCCCGCGACGCACAACCGGACTTTGCCTCCGTGGCGTTCTGTGAAGAAGGCGCGGCTGAGACGGCTGCCTTGGTGCTGGACCAGGGCATGGAGCTCGAAAGTGCAGTCTGGGCCATGGAAGACATCCCGGCGCTCCTCGCCTCGGAGACCCTGCACCGGAACATCCGGATCCTGATCGAACCGCAGGAGACAGACCCACAGCAGGCCGTGCGGTCAGCCCGGGCGATGGCCGCAGCAATCCGGGAAGCCGGTGTGACCTGTCCCCTGCTGTACCACGGGGACGGGGCCACTGTATGGGCTGTCCTGGACGCAGCCATTGAGGACGGCTGCGAGACCAGAATCGGGCTGGAAGACGGCAAGAACCTGCCCGACGGCAGTCTCGCCAGGGACAATGTGGAGCTGCTGCTGGCCGCACGGGTTCGCATGGCGGCCCGTCAACCCGGTTGAGCATTAAACGGCCGGAAACACACATGCCGGATGATCCTGGGCGAAGGGTCCTCCGGGCTGGCCGGAACTGATAGCCTAGCGGCCGGGGCAGAGGGCAGCGATCCAGAGGAATCCGTCGCGACTACGCCTCTCTAAGCCGGTTTGGTGGTACCGGGTGGTTCGGGTCCGCTGGTGTGGCTTGCCGGCAGGCAGACGCCGGGAGGGTCGTGAGCGATCACTCACGGCCTGGTGAGTGATCGGCGTTCCACCGCCGGGAATTCCTCGTGAAGCTTGACTGCGAGGATGTACTCGAGCATATTGCCCGGGTCACGCGGGTCCAACCCTGTCACTTTCGTAATCCGGTCGAGGCGATATTTCAAGGTCTGACGGTGTATGAAAAGCGCATCCGCGGACACTCCGGGACGAAATCCCTCGCCAACGTAACGTGCGAGGGTCGGCAGCAACTCCCCGTCGTTGCGGCGATCGTAGTCGCTGATCGGATCTATGTAGCGGGACATCAGGTACTGCACGGTGTCGTGCTCGAACAGAGAGGCGAGAACCGTAGAGATCACAGTGTCCTCGGCGTAGCTGACGCCGTGCCCCACCCGCCGCGCCTCGGACAGCGCGATGCGGGCCTCGAGCATTGCGCGCCGCAGCTGCCCGACGCTACGGTGCGGATGCGAAACACCAACAGATGTTGAGCCCTTGTCTTTCCGGAGGGTACCCGCAAGCAGTCGCTCGGAGTGGCCACGGTCGGCACTGTTTACGACGCAAAAGATTTCACCGTTCACTTCCCCCACCGCCAGGGGGATACCGATATGGCGCTTCTCCTCGAGAATGCCGATGACGTCGTGCTGGGTAGACAGGGAATCTGCAGCGAAGGCGATGACGCGGACGCCTTCTATCGCGTCGATGCCGTGCAAGCCAAGCACTTCCGTGATGCGGGAGACCTCGGCGGTTCCGTTGAAAACTGCCTCGTACAGCGAAGTGATATTTCGGCGGTCAAGCTTCTCGTTCGCGGCGCCATAGGTGCGCGCAAGCAGCACGCCGAGCCGGCACTGGTCAAGTGCCCGGAGTTCGTCGTCATTCAGCTGCCTGTCAGTGACACATAGCAGGAAAATACTCGTGCGGCCGACGAACCGCACCCGGATACGGTGGATCCTTACACGACCGCGCTGGAAAACGATCTGGCCGGACTGTTCGAAGTCAGTTGCACCAACCAACTCAGGCAAGTCGATGCTTGAAAATTCGCTCGAGAAATGGTGACCACGTTGCTCGATAACCTCCGCGCTGGAGCCAGCGATTATGAGATCGCAGCGCCGCAATACTTGAGTGGCCTGATCAAGGATCGCTGGAAGGCCGCCGCCGCCGGCAACCGCTTGAATCTGCGCTTCGAACGCGCGCTGCAGTGACGCGCAGGCGAGCAAATCCTGCTTCTCGAAGATTGAGTCAGTCACCGAAAAGCAGTCTAACGCACCTTCCCCGTGCGCAGCAGGGCCTCCGCGCTCCCCAGCCTGTGCATGTCTTTGTAATAGCCTCATCTGTGCTCTCCCTTCAGGTTGGGGTGTCTTGTCGGTCCACCATCGACGGTGACATGATGGACCTCTCGCATCGGGAAGCGGCATGCGCAGAACGGGATGGAGGAACGTGGACGTCAGAATCGCATCTGCGTTTCTAAGCCTCGACGATGTACTCGACCTGATTTATGGCTACGACATACGCAAGATCGACGTCTACGACCTCGGCATGGTGTCCGAAGACTCGTACAACCGTGCTGCTCTTGATCCGTATCGGTTCAGTCTGGAAGACTGCGCGCGAGTGATCGCATTGGGCGTGACTATGACGCCGCAAGAGCTTTTCGACACGATCGCCGTAGGGCGAAGCGAAGTCCTTTCCCGCATCCCCACCACGTCGAACCTGCGCGACTTCAGCACCCGAGAGCAACCGGAGCTTTGGACGACCGTCGTTCGTGTCTATGAACTAATGCGCTACCAGTATGGAATGGGCGCGACTCTCGCAACCGCACTCTTGCACCTCAAACGGCCAAGCCTGATCCCCGTGCTGCTGGAACCCTGCGTATCGCTCTACACCGAAAGCGCCGTCTTAATTGCCTCCGAAATGAAGTTCGGTGTGCCGCTGTACTGGGAAGCGATCCGCCAGGACCTCATCCATAACGAACCGACGCTAAGACTTTTACGCTCGGCCCTCGCGGAGAGAGTGGATTCTCGTTCCGCAAGGCTGTTGACACTGTCCGACCTTCGGATCAGCTGCATTCTCGCGGAGCAATACGCTTCTGCCCTGAGGAGCTAGGGCTCCTCACCGTGCCCACCCGCCAACGGAGTCATCTGCCCAGCCCCTATTGCCCGTGGAAGGCCCGCCCGGATGGAAGTAGCTGGTGGCTTGCGGGACCGGGGGGCCCACTGTACCAAGGAAGCCCGACAGGCAAGGGTGCCTGGTGAGCGACAAGCTCGAGCCGCGGATGCTGTGGGCGTCGGGGACGGGTTTGAAGTGCTTAGGATGCTTTGGCAATGGCGAGTTCGTCCCAGTGTGCGCTGGCCCTGGGGGAGAGGAAATCGCGTTTCATCTGCCACAGGACTGCCCGGGGCGTAGCCCGTCGTAGCCGAGCCCGGCGAGCCCCTGGCCGTGCCGGCCGGTTCACTTCCTCAATCGGGGAGCCGATGGCCTGGTCTTCGTGGGCGAAACGGAAGCCTGGACTCCGAATTCTCCCATCAGATGCGACATGGTGGATAAGTGAAACTGTCGGTGGGGGAGGCTAGAATTTTATTCGAACATATTTTCGAATAAAGGTGTGTCATGAGTCTTGCTTTGGACCCCCGCATGATAGACGCGGGGGCGCCTCGGGGGCACGTCCCGGTGGCACCGGTTGCCGTCCCTGCGGGCTACCCCTCTCCGAGCCAGGACTATTTTTCCTCGGAGCTCGACCTGAACGAGCACCTGATCAAAGACAAGACCAGCACCTTCATCGTGCGGGTCTGCGGGGACTCGATGGAGCCGGGCGGCATCAGCGACGGCGACGAACTGATCGTGAACAAGGCACTGGAGCCCAAGGACGGATCCGTGGTGGTGGCGATCCTCGACGGCGAAATGACCATCAAACGGCTGCGGATCACCAGGACCGGGGTGATCCTGCAGGCGGACAACCCCAAATACCCGCAGATCCGTGTTCCCGAACTCTCGGATCTGCGGATCTGGGGCGTTGCGATCAGGTGCCTTCACTATGTCTAGGCCCGCGGTGATGCGCCGCATGCAGGAAATCGCCCACATCGACGTCAACTGCTTCTATGCCTCAGCCGAAAGGATCTTCGATCCTTCCCTGGAAAACCGCCCTTTGATCGTCCTGTCCAACAACGACGGCTGCGCGGTGACGCGGTCAGATGAGGCCAAGAAGCTCGGGATTGTGCTGGGTGAGCCCTGGTTCAAGCTCGCCCCCAGGGCTAAGGAATGGGGGCTCGTGGCGAGGTCCAGCAACTACGAACTTTACGGATCGATCAGCGCCCGTGTCATGGAGCTCCTGGCCCGGTACTCGGCCTGGCAGGAGGTGTACAGCATCGATGAGTGCTTTCTGGGCGTCAAAGGCTCCGGTGAGGATCTGCTGGCCCTGGGACGGGCCATGAAAGATGCCTGCCGGACGCACGTCGGTGTGCCCGTTTGCGTGGGCATTGCCCCCACGAAGACCTTGGCGAAGCTCAGCAATAAGTGGGCCAAACACAACCCTGTCTTCGGTGGCGTGTGCCGGTGGGAATCCGTGCCGGCGGCCGAGCGCGAAGCGCTTATGTCCCGTCTGTCCGTGAGCGAGATCTGGGGCGTGGCCACCAGGCTCACGAAACGCCTGGCAGGGATAGGGATCTACTCGATTCTTGACCTCTCCAAGGCGAATCCCGTGGCGATCCGGGACAAGTTCTCGGTGGTGATGATGCGCACCGTCCTCGAGCTGCAGGGAACCCCCTGCATCCCCATGGAGGAAGAACGGATCGGACGGGACCAGCTGATCTTCTCCCGGTCCTTCTCCAAACCGATCACGACGACGGTCGACATGCGCCAGGTCATGAGCGTGTACGCGCAACAGGCCAGCGCACGACTGGCCAAGCACGAGCTGCAAGCCAAAGTGCTCACCGCGTTCGCCGGCACCTCCTACTACAGCCCCGGCGACACGTCCTACCCGTCCGTGTGCGTCGCGCTGCCGATGCCCACCGCCGACCCGGTGATCCTCACCAAAGCCGCACGCGCCCTCATGCCCAGGATCAACGACGGCGTGAAATACGTCCGCGCCGGGATCATGGTCACCGACCTGCGCCCCAGCGGGAACCAAAAACCTCTGGAGCTTTTCGAAAACGTCCACGAGGAACGCGGCATCGGCCCCTTGTTGGAACAAGTCGCCGGCAAATACGGCCGAGGCTCCATCGGGCTCGGCCACGCCGGCATCAAGGGCGGCCCGGACTGGACCATGAAACGCGACATGCTCTCACCCCGGTACACCACCCACTGGGACGAACTGCCCCTCGTCAAAGCCGCCTGACCTCGGCTAACGCGATTACCACCGGTCTCAGACGACGGGGTTGTCCACGGTCTCCAAACGATGGCGGCCGTCCTCGTCTTTGACGAGCTCCACCGGGCGCAGCGCCCAGTCCGCGGCGACGTCGTAAGCCTCACTGCGGACCAGGTCCAGCAGTCCGGCGCCGTCCTTGTCCCGAGGGTCCAGCCACGCATCGATGTTGCCGGGGGACAGAGGAACCGGGAGCCGGTCATGCAACCCTGCCAATTGCGCCAGGGCAGGGCGATCCGGGGCGGCCGTGGGAGAGGCCATGGTCAGGACCGTGCAAGAGAAAAGCCATGCATCCGGGTGGGTTTCGTCTTCGATGGCCGGGTTGCGCCAAGGCGCGAACAGCCCGGCGAAAGCGATGCTGTCGTCCCCGTTGGCGGGGGCGATCTCGTAGCGCTGCTTGGGGTCCGTACGTTTGGGCCCGGACTTCTTCCACTCGTAATACGAGGACACTGGAACCGCGGCGCGCCATCGGGGGACCGAGTTCCGGAACGTCGCCTTCTCCAGCGCGGTTTCGGAGACAGCATTGAAGGTGGCGAACTTCGACTCGAACGTTTTCGCGAAGGTGGGGATGAGGCCCCAGCGCCCGACGGACAGCTCCCGGGCCACCGTGCCGTCCTCGCCGAGCCGGCCCTGCAGAAACAGCACCTGCGTCGTCGGGCGCACGTCCATGTTCGGCGCCGGTTCCCGGACCCCGGCGCGCAGCTGCGCACCGAACTCGATCCCGAGCTGGTTCATGTCCTTGGTGGATGCGTAACGCCCGCAGATAGCCGGCTCCCTTCCATGCACAGTCCCGGACCCTTGCCGCGCGGGGCGGACGAGGTGTTCCGGGGAGAGGTAAGGTCCCGCCTGATGGGGAGCCAGGCGGGACACGGCCACTGTACCAAGGCCATCTGACAGGAGAAGGCAGGGCGCATCTCGGATGCGCGGGCAGAAGGCCCGGCGGCGTCCCGTGTCCTGTCCGGTGGCGGACAGCGGGCACCGGCCCGAAAGCCGGTACCCGCCGCCAACCCCGCTTAGGGGGTTATGTGCCAGAACCAGCGGATCAGTTCAACCGCGAGGCGGATGACGTTGATCGCAAGGTTCCAGGCGCCCCATGGTTCCTCGCGTTTCCGTTTGGAGCTCATGCCGGCACCTCCTCCCTGTGGGTGGAGGTGCGACCCGGTCCACGGTTCCGTGACTTGCGTCCTAGACCGGACAGGCCGGAGGGCCTACTCTTGAGGTGTGACGGCTCAAGGCGTAGACCCTTGAATCGCACCAAAGAGCGGCAACGCTCTGAACAAGGATCCGAGGCCAAATTCGGGTCCTTTGTTCGTTAAACGCCGCCCCCGGGCTGTTGCCCGGTACGTAGACTTTAGCCGGAACTCCGCCCCCGGCCTGGACGACGCCCTCGAACCGGGACCGCCCAGGTTGGGTCGGGAATGCCGGGTTGAACCCAGTGGGGACAGCTTTGAGCTGCGCGGAGGGCTCCACCTGTCCACAATGGGCACAACCCTCCCGACCGTGGCGGAAACGCACACCCGACCGGGACACCCGCTGCCCGCCGACCGTCCTTTTTGCCCGGCAACCACACTCCGGATGCGCCGCCGGCGATGTCCGGTTGTGCGAGGCTCATGGTGTGGGGGAAGAAGCAACGGGGGAGCGGTCCTTTTCCAGCAGGGACGAATGGGAACTGATGTACCGGAACGGGCTCAGTCCCGCGGTGATCGCGCGGACCTGCAACGTGCCGGTGGTCACGGTCAACCGGACCCTGGGCCGCCGCGCACGCGAAGACCCCCGGTTGCGGGACGAACACCTGAGCAACGCCCCGGGCACACCCGTTGACGTGCCGACACCGGCATGGACGGCGAGGCTTCGGGAATTCCGGACTTTCCTGACGGAGAACGGCCGGCCGCCCGGAACAACGGCGGGGAGCAGCCCGGCCGAACGGAGCCTGGCCCGCTGGCTGTCCACCCAGCGCACCCTGCACAAGCAGGGCAAGCTCAGCGAGGCCAGAATCCGCCACCTCGACCAGGCCGGGCCGTGGCGGAGCTCTTACCGGCAGGACCGGGACGAACGCCACTGGCAGCAATGCCTGACCCGCCTCGCGCACTTCCGCGCAACCGGCGGCCGGTGGCCGGCATGGAAGAACCCGGCAGGCAAGACGAACGGCAGCTCGGCACCTGGCTGCACGGGCAGCGTCAAGCCGCCAGCCAAGCCCGGCTGAGTGGGGCGCACCGGGAACAACTCGATACACTCGTCCCTGGCTGGAACACGTGGCGGACCCCGACCTAGGGCGCCGGTGCCAGGAACGACCGGCGTGGTACATGCTCCTCTTCAACACCCCGGGCGCCGGGAATACCATGAGGGGACTGGGGCTCATATTGGCCCACCGCACGGGGATGCACCATGCCGCCACGCAACAACATTCAGGACAGCAACCACGGCCGCCGCACCACCCCGGCGGCCACCACACCCCGGCCCGGGCACCGCATCAGGGAAATCCGTCAGGACCTCCACCAGCGGCACCATCAGGCTCCAGGCCGGTACCGGCTCACTCACGCCGGCCCGTCCGCAGCAACCGGCCGCCCCCCGATGCCGTCGGTGACCTCCGACGAATACCAGGCTCTTCTCTATGTGAAGTCCCGCGGCACAAACCCCCGGGAGCGTCTCCACGCGGCCCGCGAAGCCGTGACAACCTCGCCCCACACCTGGGAAGACCTCACCACCGACGGCGTGAGGGAACGGGTCGAGGAATCCCTGGATGATGACGCACTCCTGGGCGGTGCCCTCGAGTCCCTGGGTGAGCTGGAGGCAGGGGACCGTCCTTATTTCGGGAAGTTCACCGCCGAGCGGATCGACGAAATCCTCACCGACGCGGAAGCCGGCTACTGGTACCGCTACTGGCACCCGGGACACCGCCTGTAGCGCTTAGCCGCTGGCTGCCGTGTCAGTAGTGGTCCGTGCGGATCACGATGATCTTGTGCCCTTCCGGGACCAAAGCCTCGGCCGACGTCTTGGCTTCCTCGTAGCTGCCGGCCGCGGCCCTGACGGTCGATTGTGTACCGTCGGGGGCTTCGATGGTCAGGATGACTTCCATGCCTGGATTCTAAGGTCCCCATGCTGTTCCGGATGCTTTGACGGAGGCAGGTTTCGACCTGATGCGTGGTGGTCCGGGCGAGAGGTCCTGACCGACAACGACGGCCTAGCGGGCAGGGTCGCCGCCGGTGGCTGTGTCGGCTTCCTTGAAGCTTCGGAGGGCGGCGGCCAAGGCATGCACAGCGGCCGGGTCTTCTTCCCACCGGCTCCCGCCACGCGTACAGGCGCGGAACGCAGTCACGCCGGCCTCTTCCGCGGCTTGCCGGAGTTCAACCCAGGCCTGTTCCACGTCCGCTGCCTGTTCCGGAGTCAGCAAGTCCTGCCCCGTTGGCGCGCCCGCTGTGGATTCCTCCGCGCCAGCCGTCGCCGGTCGTCTTCGGAAAAGGCCTCGCAGATCCAACATTCTTCCACTCCCTTCCAAGCCCCGTCGTCCCGGAACGAACCCGCGGAACGCGAGGCCCCGGCCGGAGGGCTCCTCCGTTTCAAAGCGCCTGGTTTCCGCTGCGCTTCACCCAGGTAACCGGGCGTCCGCTGCGCGGCCGGCTGTGGGGTCCAGGACGCGCCGTCGCAGAGCTCCGGACCCCCTGAACCTTGGTGTGTCTACGACGTTTTTTGGCTGCTGTCCTTCGGATTGTACGTGTCCGCTCCACCCCGTCTAGCCCCTCCTTCGTCGGGGCCTGCGGCCCGCGAATTTCCCTCCGGCGCTCCTTCGTCGCTTATTTCCTCCGGGACATTCCCGCGCCTTGCCCCGCGGGTAGACAGGCCTCCGTCGGCCACAGCTCCGCAAGCTTCGCCAGCAGCCAAAAAACAACGGGGGAGGAACCGAAAGTAGCTGGCCGGGTCACGCCGCTCCCTCACCAATCCTCTGCAAAGGACACAAAACCATGAATGCAATCGCTACCGCGACCATCACCACCAAGGACACCGGCGAAGAGATCCACGGCGTCACCGTGCTGGGCGATTACCACATGAACGACGGCTACGACTGGATGGAACTCATCGGTGAACACGGCTGGGCCGTGATCCCCAGCTGGGGCTGTGACGGCTGGGACCTGGGCCAGTGGCCCTATGTCATGGTCGCCGGGATCCGCACCGCCGATGAGGTCGGGAACCTGTTCGGCATGGCCACGTACTGCGAGGGCGACGTGACGTGCACTTTCTACAGGACCAAAGCCCGGTTCTGGGATGCGATCAGCGAACAGGCGTTCTTCCACTGGAAGAACGGACAGGCCCAAGGACCGGAAGACCTGCCCACGGCGGCGGCCGAGCTGCCCAGCCGGTACCGCCAGCCGTGCACCGTCTTCACCGCCGCCTAACCACCGGCGACAGGTTCCCCGCTCCGACCGGAGCGGGGAACCCCACCCCCGGAACCGAGTCGCCGCGGCAGACTTGCTTTCCGCCGCTGCTGGGGCGGTCCGCCGTCGTGGCCGGCTGCCGCTGTGGTCACCGGCGACGGACCGCCGTCCGCATGAGGGCCGTGCGTGGTGGCTGATGCCGGGCGGCCTGCCCCGGGGGGATGGCCGGCGCGGGAGGATCCATCCGCGTCCTTGGGCATGTCCTGGTTTCCGCTTCGCTGCACCCAGGTAACCGGGCGTCCGCTGCGCGGCCGGCTGTGGGGTCCAGGGCGCACCGTCGCAGAGCTCCGGACCCCCTGAACCTTTTTGTCTACGACGTTTTTTGGCTGCTGTCCTTCGGATTGTACGTGTCCGCTCCACCCCGTCTAGCCCCTCCTTCGTCGGGCCTGCGGCCCGAAGAATCGGCTCCGGCGCTCCTACGTCGCTTATTTCCTGCGCAGATTCCACGGTCCTTGCCCTGTGGGTAGACAGGCCTCCGTCGGCCACAGCTCCGCAAGCTTCGCCAGCAGCCAAAAAACAACGGGGGAGGAACCGAGAGTAGCTGGCCGGGTCACGCCGCTCCCTCACCAATCCTCTGCAAAGGACAAAAAACGATGATTCAACAACGAATGGCCCTCATCGTCCCCGCGAACCTGAGCGAGCCGGTCCGGGTCGAACTGATCGACACCCGCCGCACCACTTTGCAGGTCATCTTGGACGGTGACCTTGAATCCGTCACCTGCGGTGACTGGCACGTGTACGTCAACACCGACGCCATGGCCCGGAACCTTCACCGGAACCTCCGCGCCACCGCCCTGCTCCACGACGTCGGGCTTGACCTTGCCGGTATCTGCCAAGGAAACGTCATCTTCCTCGGCCACAACGAACACGGCTACGAAGACCACGTCCCCGGGCACCTGATCCGGCGCGCCGAAGACCTCTTCGACACCACCCTTGTCAGCCACGAGCTCGTCTAACAACCACCCCGGTGGCCGGGAAACCGGCCACCACCCCTCACCCAATCCTCTGCAAAGGACACAAAAACCATGAAAGAACTCCGCGCATCCGGCCCCGCCGACATCCTCGGCTTCATCCCCCACGCCCTGGGCTTCGCCCCGGCACGGTCCTTCGTCTTCATCACCCTGCAACCGGGCCGACTCGGCGCAACCCTGCGCATCGACGCCCCCGCCCCGGCAACGGCACCACTGGATTACGCCCAAAGGGTAGCGACGTACCTCGCAGCGGACGAGAGCGCCAACGGCGTCCTCCTCGCCGTCTACACGGACGCCGAAACCGCCTCGAATGACCGCCCGTTCCACGCCCACGTCGAGGCCATCATCGGCGAGCTTGAGCTGGCTGGCATGCCCCTGCGCGATGCATGGATCGTCACGCCCGCCCACTGGCGGAACCTGCTCTGCGACGGTGATTGCGGGGAATGCGAGCCCCAGCCGCTGGCGATGATCACGGACAGCCACGTCAACGCCGCCATGGTCTTTGAAGGCAGCAACTACCAGACCCCGGCCCCGGCGTTCGCCCCGTTCACCGGCGCGCCCGGCACCGAGGACAGGATCCTCGCCGCCGTTCCCTCCGGCACGGCGGAAAGCGTCGCCGCGGCCCGCGCCCTCTGGTGCCTTGCGCTGGAGGGCAGCGAAAGCCCGGATGAGGCAACGGCGCTGACACTCGTCGCCAACTTCCAGCACGTCTTTGTCCGGGACATGATGGCCTGCGACATCGTCAGCGATGGAACCGCGAGCCCCGGCGACGTCATCCTCGGCACCGGGGGCATCGCCCCGGACTGGAACCGGGTGGCCAAGGCCGAGAAGATCATGCGGGAACTCGTCGACGCCGCGCCCGTCGGGTACCGGGCGCCGCTTCAAACCCTGATCGGCTGGATCCACTTCTACCGGGGAACCGCCAGCGCGGCCATGCAGTATTACGAGCTGGCCCTTGAGGACACGCCCGGGTACCGGCTGGCCGAGCTCCTCGCCGAAGTGGCACGGCGCGGGGCCGTGGCGGGCGTGGCCCAGAACCCGGCCACAGCCTACCGCCGCAAGAGATAGGCACAAGTGGGGCGGGGGACCGGACAGGCTCCCCGCCCCACACCCGGGCCGGCGGCCTCCCCCGCTTCGCTCCGCCGGCCGCCGGCAACGCTCACGCGGGCGCAGCCACACCACCCGGAACGCCCAGGCAAGGACCGGCTAAAGTGAAAGGGACACCCTTGTCCCAGCCACTCAGGAGCCGACACCATGGGCGCACACTTCACCATGACCGCCGACGACTTCCCGGCCGAGCAAGCCAGTGCCGTCGAAGACATCCTGGAACTGTCCCTGCTCACAGCAGGGCAGCCCGGCGCCGTCACCGACATTTCCTGGGACGAACACCCGCACGACCACTGACTTACCCGCAGCGAGGACGCTGCGGCACAGATTTTCTTTTGCAGAGGAAAAACCCTGAGGGGCCGGCACATGCCGGCCCCTCAGGGTTTAACCAGGTTTCCGCTGCGCTGCACCCAGGTAACCGGGCGTCCGCTGCGCGGCCGGCTGTGGGGTCCAGGGCGCGCCGTCGCAGAGCTCCGGACCCCCTGAACCTTGGTGTGTCTACGACGTTTTTTGGCTGCTGTCCTTCGGATTGTACGTGTCCGCTCCACCCCGTCTAGCCCCTCCTTCGTCGGGGCCTGCGGCCCGCGAATTTCCCTCCGGCGCTCCTTCGTCGCTTATTTCCTCCGGGATATTCCCGCGCCTTGCCCTGCGGGTAGACAGGCCTCCGTCGGCCACAGCTCCGCAAGCTTCGCCAGCAGCCAAAAAACAACGGGGGAGGAACCGAAAGTAGCTGGCCGGGTCACGCCGCTCCCTCACCAATCCTCTGCAAAGGACACAAAACCATGACCGAAACCCAGACACCCGTACTGGAAATGCTCGACCCCTCGACCCTGACCGTGGACACCAACGTGCGGCGCGACGCCGCACTCACGCCCGACTTCGTCAAAAGCATCAAGGAACTCGGCGTGCTCGAACCCGTGATCGCCCACCGCAAGGACGACGGCACCGTGCACGTCCTGATGGGACAGCGCCGCACCCTCGGCGCTATCGAAGCCGGACGCGGAACCATCCCCGTAATGGTCATCGCCAGCCCCGAAGAAGCCGACCGCATCCTCACCCAGGTGGTCGAGAACATCCAGCGCACGGAACTGACCGACGCCGACGAGGCCGACGCCTACCACCAGCTCTCCCTCATCGGCGTGTCCGCCGCCACGATCGCCAAGAAAACCGGACGCACCAAGACCACCGTCGACGGAGCGCTGAAGGCCAAAGCGTCCGAGGCCGGAGCCACCGCCCTGGGCAAGGGTTGCACCATCGAGGAAGCGTTGATCCTCGCCGAGTTTGAATCGGATGAGGAAGCCATCGCTGAGTTGGAATCGGTCATCATGGACGAACCCGACCAGCTGTTCCATGTGGCCCAGCAGTTGCGCGACGAGCGCGAGCGGGCCGCCGCCCTCGCGGCGCTGATCGCGGAACTGGAAGCCCAAGGCAAGACCATCGTGGAGGACGCCGGGAACTACGCCGACGAGGAGAACCTGTACGTCTCAGCTGCAAACCGGGCAGATGGAGAACCGGCCACCGAGGAGGACGCCAACGCCTACGTGATCAGCACCGACTACCGGGGCCAGCACAACGCGAAACCCGTCATTACCGGCTGGAAGGAACTCGGCTTCACCCCGAAGTACGAACGCTACGACGGCGGCACCCAGGCCCAGAAAGGACCGATGACCGATGAGCAGAAGGCAGAGCGGAAAACCCTGATCGCCAACAACAAGGCCATGGAATCGGCAACGACCGTCCGCCGCGACTGGGTCAAGACCCTGCTGGCCCGCAAGACCGCCCCGAAGGGATGGCAATACTTCACCGTCCACGCG